>JABDOO010000136.1 GCA_013043295.1 Candidatus Nitrosopumilus sp. | reverse complement strand
AAATTCCATTTCCCCCATGAAGACAAGATTGGAGTTTTCAATACCAGTATCATCAAATTCATTTATTGAACTTCCTTCAGGTAGCCCTGATTTTACTAAATTAAGGATTTTTTTATCAGTCAATATTTTTGGAAATGGTTTTGATTTTTGTTCACATAATGTAAACAACGATGAGATAATTTTTAGAATAGATTTAGAATTATGTAGAACTACTAGTTCCATTGGTTTTGATAAATCAAGAGTGTTGAGTTTTTCATTGATCGCAGAATCATCTAAAACTTTACCTTCTGAATCAATTTTTTGCTCTAGATTTTCAGCCTTTATATCCAAAACCACGTCAGTTATTCCATAATTTAACCAGATTTCAGGCATATTTACTCCTCAATACAAAACAAAATAAATCCAGTGTAGTTAACTTTTGTATGGAATTTGTAAAAGAGTTTGCAACCTTTTTGCATCAAAAAGGAATCATAAAATTTGGAGACTTTACACTAGCTAGTGGAAAAAAGAGTTCGTATTATGTTGATTTGAGATTAGTTCCCAGTTACCCTATTGAATTTAGAAAGATGGTAAAATATCTTGAAAATGAAATCAGTCAAGATATTGGCTTAGATAATTTTGAGTCAATTGTTTCTGTTCCAACTGGAGGGTTGGTAATTGCATCTGCTTTAGCAATTGAGACTGTAAAACCGCTAATCTATGTCAGAAGTAAACCAAAGGATTATGGAACATCAAAATCAGTAGAAGGGAAAATTCATGACAATATGCAAGTTGTAATGATAGATGATGTTGCCACTACAGGGGGTTCTGTAGTTAATGCAATAAAATCTCTCAAAGAAGTCAATATTTCAGTAAAGGACGCATATGTTATTGTAAATAGAATGGAAGGAGCAGATGAAGCATTATTAGAGTTGGGAGTAAAAATGCATTCAATTCTAAATATTTTGCAAATCACTGAAGCATTGTTTGAACAAAATTTGATTGATCAAGCAGTTCTTGAGAAAGTGAAAAAACAAATCAACAAGTAAGTTTTGGCAGCTCAGTCAAATGCCTTCCAATCATCAATTCAGATATAACTCTGATTCTTCATTGCGGCCAGTTAATTTTTGATTTGCTCATTTTAAAACTAATAGGACGTTTTTACCTGTGAATTTTTGACTTCAATCCAAAAACCAAGAATATTAAACAGTTAGAGATATTTTAGAAAAATTTCTGAAATAATATCTAATATCCAGTGATTTTAAGACTTTTGAATTTTGAAGACATTAAGATAGTTCCACTAATTGCTACAATCAAAATAATCATAGCAATTGTTCCAAATTCTGGTACTGCATTTGTACCTACAACATCTATTGTGTGGACACTATGATTATAATTCAACTCCAAAGTAGTGGTTGTTTCAGAATCTGCAGTTACAATTACATCATCAGATGCCATAACTTTTCCATCAATCATTACTGTCATTTGACCGCTAAGCAATGCCTTTGGAATACTTACCTGTGTTACTCCTTTTGTTCCAGTCTCGCCTTCAACAACAAAGGAAACTTTCTTTTCAGATTCTTTGAATTTTACGTCACTGACATTAGAATTACTTGCAACCTTTACCTCAAAATCATCATGTCCCTCTACTTTGATTTTAACTGCAGAAGGAGTGGATACGATAACGCTTGTTGTAGATTCCAAATTCGCTTTGGTCTGAGCACTAAGTGAGCCTAGAACAGAAGAATCTGCAAGAACTTTTGATTTTATTGTGTATTTCCCATTAGCTGAATTGGATGGAAGTAATACTTCTCCATCAAAGCTGCCATCAGATTTCATTTCTACGGTATCCTCTTTAATCATCATTCCACTATTATCAAAAATTTGTACATTTATCATGTTGGCTCCCTCTAATTGAGCTACTAAACTAGAGTACAAAGAACCTTCAACTTTTACTTTATCTCCTGGTTGATACAAATTTTGCTTTGATTGAATTGCAAATGAATTCTCTGAGCTTGCTTTAATCTTTGGATATGTTGGTTTAATTGTTAATTGTACTTGCGATTCACCTTTTGCACTGGTCTCTGAAGTCTTTTCTTCAGATTTATTTTCAGAAGACGTTTGGGCTTTTGCTTCAGCAGAAGATTGGGTCTTTGATTCTACAGATACATCAGATTTTTCATCCTCGCCTGATTTTTCTCCTACTTTAATTTCAGCTTCTGTTTCAACACCAAC
Source organism: Candidatus Nitrosopumilus sp. (assembly GCA_013043295.1). GTDB lineage: Archaea > Thermoproteota > Nitrososphaeria > Nitrososphaerales > Nitrosopumilaceae > Nitrosopumilus. The sequence continues at coordinate 6,256 of JABDOO010000136.1, read as the reverse complement.
ATTAACTCCTGTTTGTGCAAAGACATCATCAGAAATAGTAGATGTAATACCAAAAATTAAACCAAAGAAAATGGTGGATAGTAAAAATAAACTATTTCTTGTTTTCATAAAATTAATTTTTTTTTAATTATTTTTATAAGTTTCGTATATTTTTTCTGTAAAAATTTGTGTCATAATTTAGAAATACAATTCTATAAAATATGATTAATTTGGATAATCCAAAAATATGATGTACTGTAATTTATAATCAAGTTACTTTTGAGAGTTCAGATGAAATATGGGCCCGAAGGGCTTCGATCCCTTGGCTCACCGGTTATGAGCCGGTTACTCTACCAAGCTGAGTTACGGGCCCTAAGCAAAGGAATTTTTTCTCAGGTATAAAATGTTATGAGATTAGCAATATTCTTCGTAACAACTATCAAGCAACAAATTTTGTGCTGAAATTGATTTATCTGCAATCTCTATCAATTTTTCTGAATCAATAGAAGATTCCTCAAGTATATTTCTCCATGATGCTGCATGTCTGATATCAGCTTCTGTATGTAGTTTGAAATATTCTGTTGCTTGATCATTTGTCATTCCATAAAATTCTGCCAAACCATCAAGTTTGGTTTGACTTATTTTAGGAATTTCTTTTTCAAAAGCATACATTGCACAAGCACCACCATCAAATGTATCCATTAGTTGATTCAAGTCAGATACTGCTTTCTGTGTTTTAGTAGTTCCTGAATATGAAATTAATTCATCTTCAGATATTCCAAGTTCGCCTGCAAAGGCAATCCATGGTTTAATATGATCAGATTCTTCTTGTTGATTCTCAACTAGTTCGCCAACTACAGTATCTGGAGACTTCGCAATAATTGGAGTCATAAAAGAAGGAACTGCTTTTACAAGTTGAAAGTATTCTTTTGAATAACCTGCAAGAGATTCCTTTGTTAATTTACCATCTGACCACATTTGGTAGAATGGATGTTTTAGTAAACTTCTTTCTTCAATCATTTCATCAATTTTCTGTATTATATTCATGGTTCATATCCAATATTGCCAATAAAAAAATCTTTGTTGTTTACAAAAGATTTTATGATGATAAAGCAGAATTTTCATGGGTTCCAGTGGTGTAGACCGGTCAAGCATTTTGCCCTTTCAAGGCAAAGATCCCGGGTTCAAATCCCGGCTGGAGCACCAAGATTTATTTACGTATGGGAAAGTTTTTTGATCAGGCCCATCTTGGACAGGAAAAATATCGAGATAAATCCTCTGCTTGAAACCTATGGAAAATACATTCAACGTATAGATCAAGCTTTAGAAAATGAACTTGGAATTTATTCTGAATCAGAGTTTATTGAGCCTCTAAAATATTCCTTAGAAGGGGGTAAGAGAATTAGACCCATTATTTTGAATTTGGCAGCAGAGAGTGTGGGTAAAATTGATGAAAATGTACTTTCGGCATGTTGCGCAGTTGAATTTCTTCATATGGAATCAATTATCCATGATGACATTATAGATAATGAAACAATGAGAAGGCAAAAAGATCCTTTTCATGTCAAATACGGTTACAATACCAGTGTTCTGACAGGGGATTTTGTTTTGGGATTAATTCTTGCAATTTCATCAAGGTTGGACAATGCTAGAATCACAAAGGACTTGGCCACCACGGCGATGCTAATGAGTGAGGGGGAGATGATTGAAGGTAGGTTAGAAACTAGTGAGGATGTTACATTTGATGATTATCTAAAAGTAATCGAGTACAAAACAGCAGTAGCATTCCAAGTAGCAGCAAGAATAGGTGCAATTATCGCAAATGGAACTGAAGAGCAAATTGAGGCTTTAACTGAATATGGAAAGAACATAGGAATTGCATATCAAATTCGAGATGATTTACTAGACTGGAAGAACGAGGATAAACTATTCAATTTGTTAATTAAGAAAAGTTCAGATCCTAGAGATGTTTTTAATAAAATGGAAGAGTTGTTAAAAGAGTATTCAGAAAAAGCAAGATCCGGTTTGAGAAAAATTCCGGATAGTGACGCAAAAATAAATTTAGATAATTTAATTAAATTTACATCGTTTAAGGCATAATACCTAAACTAATTACTGGTGTTGCAAACTCTACAAATTTGAGTAATGGTTCTGGGTATACACCAAATCCTACTAAGAATATAGTTGAGAAGATCATTACAGCAATAACAGATTTTGGTTCTGCAACTCTCTTTTCTGTTTCTCCTTCAAAGTACATCTTTCTGGTGATCCAACCATAGTAAGCAAGGGATAATGCACTGTTAAGAACACCAGCAATTGCAAGCCATGGGGCCCACCATAAAGCAGAAGTTGCATCTAGAGCACTTCCAAATAACATCAATTTACTCCAGAATCCTGAAAGTGGAGGAACACCAGCCAATGCAAATAGTGCTATGACTAAACCTAATGCAGTTATTGGCATTCTTCTTCCCAATCCCTTTAGTTTGTCAATGTGAGTTACTGCCAGAGTAGTTACAATACCTGCAATTGCGATAAATGCTGCACCCTTCATCACAGCATGGTTCATTATCTGATACAAAGAGCCCTGTAATCCAAGCGAACTGTGTGGGGCTACTGCAAGACCAATCAGAATGTATCCTGCATGAGCAATACTAGAATAAGCTAGCATTCTTGAAATGTTCTTTTGCATAATTGCTGCAACATTTCCTATTGTCATTGTCATTACTGCAATAATTCCAAGTGCCAAAGTCCAATCAAGATTTAGAACAACCATCCCAAGAACTACAATTCGAATCGTTGCAGCAAAACCTGCTTTCTTTGTTGCAGCAGCTAGTAATGCAGTAATTGTAGGTGGAGCACCTTCATAGGTATCTGGTAACCATTGATGGAATGGAACAAGACCCATTTTGAATCCAAATCCTGCAATAAACATTCCAACTGAAAGTAATGCAAGAGGTAGTAGTGAAGGATCAAGCGTTGAATATCCTTGAATTACTTCTCCAATATTTGTAGAACCTGTTAATCCATAGGAAATTGAAATTCCGTAAACTATGATTGCAGATGATAACGCACCAAAGAGGAAATATTTTAGAGCGGCTTCGTTTGAGCTTGGATTCTTTTTCATATAGCCAACCAAAATGTATGTTGGAATACTCATCAACTCCCATGCAACAAATAACATTATCAAATCTGTAGAATATGCAACTAGAACCATACCAATAGTTGCAAGTAAGATGAGTGAGTAGTAAACAGCCGGAGAATTGTGTTTTCTCATATAATTAAAAGAGCCAACAGTTGTGAAGATGGCAACAATTAGCATTGCTATTGCAAAGAATCCTCCAAATGCATCATCTACAATTACATCTTCAGAGAAGAGTGCTGAGGATGCAATGTTTTCAGCATAAAATTGGTATCCAACATATCCCATGGATACAATTAGTGCTGCAAATGCAATGATAGCATAAAATGAGTTTGAGCCTTGCTCCTTTCTTGCAATGCTAATAATTGGAAGGATAATTCCAACTGTTCCCAAAATAGCAATCAGTACCAATGGGGTTGAAGTAATTTCGATCATTTCATAATTCTCCTATATCAACAATATCAGAACTACGAATAGTAATCCTGCTCCAAATACGAATAGATATGATTGTGAGACACCTGTTTGAGTTCCTTGTACAACTTTTGCACTCCATCCAACTGCTTTTTGAACCCCAGCATTCATACCGTAATCGATAGCTGTCTTTTCAAAGTATCGGAAGATTGCTCTTGCTAACCATAGAGGTGCTACAACAAAGCACCAATAGATTATTGCATTAAGATACCATCTGTTTAAGATAACTTTGTGAATTGAGTAAAAGAAAATATTTGAATTTACAAATTTCACAGGATCAACCCATCTTCCAATATAGAAGATGTAACCAAGTCCAATGCCTGTTGCAAATGCCACTAGTGATGAACCAAGTGCAACTGGGTTAAGTCCTTGTAAGAATTCTGGTAAGATTGATGCTTCAGCTGCTGCATGATCAGAGTGAATACCAAATGAGTGTTCAAGATATTCTTCGAACAAGTGATGTAGTCCTTGTTCTGTCGATAGTCCAATAAGTCCAATACCAATTGTAAGTACTGCAAGAATTCCATATGGAACCCACATAGATAATGATGCTTCGTGAATATGATGTCCTTCTTCTTCCATCTTTTCAATGTGCTTGCTCTTCTTTCCAAAGAAGACCATTCCAATCATTCTTGTTGTGTAAAATGCAGTAATTACTGCAGTGAGTACTGCTATAATGTATAGAGGCATTGCCCACTCATTTCCAGAGGTATAAACTGCAGCAAAGATTGCATCCTTACTCCAGAATCCTGTTGTGATAAATGGAGCGCCCATCAGACCAAGTCCGGCAGCCCACATGAACGCATAAGTTTTCTTCATCTGTTTTTTCAATCCACCCATATCCGTCATGAATCGAGAGCCAACTATATGCAACAGAGAACCGGCTGCCATGAATAATGAAGCTTTGAACATTGCGTGAGAAATTAAGTGGAAGAATCCTGCAGTATAACCATCAACATATTGGTGTGACAATCCTGCAACACCTAGTGCCATCATCATATAGCCAATTTGAGAGCCAGTAGAATATGCAAGAACTTTCTTAATTTCAGGATTGACCATTCCTTGTGTTGCAAGTAGTAATGCAGTAATTGCACCAACCCAAGCTACAATCTCAAAGAATTGATCTGCCATAATTCCGGCAGCACCTAATGCAAAGACAAGTGGACCAATTCTTGCAACCAAGAATACACCGGCTTTTACCATTGTTGCAGCGTGAATTAATGCAGATACTGCAGTAGGACCAGTCATTGCTTCTAGCAACCATTCGTTTAGCGGGAATTGTGCCGACTTTCCTATAGCACCACCAAATAGTAAAACAAACGCAGGAACTAACAAGCCTTGAGCAGCCATCGCAGTTGCCCAATCAGTAGAACCCATTAATTCTTTGAATCCAAAAGTACCTGCAAACAAAAATATCAAAAGCATACCTGCAATCATCATTACATCACCAACTTTTGTCATGATGAATGCCTTCATTCCTGCATGGGTTGGAGCGTAGTAATCTAACATTCCAAGAACTGTGCGACCTTCTACACCAACATGATCTTTCTTTTTATCACGATACCAAAAGCTGATCAAAGCATATGAAGCAAGTCCTACTCCTTCCCATCCAAAGAATACCTGTAACAAGTTATCAGATAATACGATTAATTGCATTGAACCAATAAAGAACATCATCCAGAACCAGAATCTTGTGATATCTTTGTCACCCTTCATGTAACCAGTACTGTAAATCATAATCAAGAAGGAAATCCATGCTACAACATTTGCCATAATAATTGAGAGTGGATCAGCTAAAACTCCTGCTTTGAGACCTATTGCCTCAATCCACATTACCTGATCATGAATTTCATGTGCTTCCAAAGCCATTGGTAGCATTGATGCTGCAGATAATGCACTCATTAATGCAAATCCAACTGCTACAAATCCAGTAGTTTTCTTTGATAATTTTCCAATTCCCGGCATAATCATTGCAGCAACAAATGGTAAAATCCAAACTAACCATGCACTTGCTGCACCAACTTCAAATGGTAAACCGATAGCTTCTGTTGCCATTATCTAAACTCCCAACACTCCACTCATGTATGGAATTATTGTCTTCAAGAAAATATCTGGATAAATACCAATTACAATTGAGAATCCTGCTAACACCATCATTGGTGCTGTCATGTACCAACTTCCTTCTTTCACATTTTCTAGATGTTCAGGAGTCTTTCCAAAGAATACTCGTTTTAGCATCCAAAGCATGTAAGACATTGTAAGGGCTGTTGCAACAAGTCCCAAACCAAAAGTTACAGCTCTTAATGTTGAACCTTCTTCAATTGCAGTTTCTAATGCACCAAAGAAGAGAGGCCATTCGCCCATGAAACCACTTGTGGGTGGAACTCCCATGATTGTTAATGCACCAATTACTGCACAAACTGCAGTTATTGGCATCTTTCCTGCTAAACCGCCTAATTTTGAAATGCTTCTAGTTCCTACCTTGACAATAATGATTCCTGCCATCATGAAGAGAATGCCTTTTCCAATTGCGTGTGTAACATACATCATCTCTGCACCAGCAAGACCAAGTACAGAGATTGAACCAATACCAAATAGGATGTATCCCATCTGACTGATACTAGAATATGCTAAAAGACGTTTTAGATCATCTTGCATCAATGCCAT
>JABDOO010000125.1 GCA_013043295.1 Candidatus Nitrosopumilus sp. | reverse complement strand
AATAAAAGATGACAAGGAATTACATCTAATGTTAATGCAAAATATACCATCTGACGTTTATTGTTCAAATGCTTACTATACATTTCCAAATCTACCAATGAATGAAAAAGATTGGAAAGAAGCAGATCTAATTTTTGATATTGATGCAAAAGATCTTAATTTACCTTGTAGAGAAAATCATACAGTATCAATATGTAATGATTGTAATGAATTTTCAAAGAATTCTACCCAATGTATAAAATGTAATTCAACTAAATTAGAAAATAAATCACTACCTTGTAAAAATTGTATTGATGCATCAAAAACTGAAGTTTTAAAATTGACCGAGGTTTTAATTGATGATCTTGCAACTACTAAAGAAAATATCCATGTATATTTTTCAGGAAATGAGGGTTTTCATGTATATGTATATAATTCACAATTTCAAACAATTGGTTCTAGAGAAAGATCAGAACTAACTGACTATATTTCATTTCGAGGAACAATCCCGGAAACTTTTGGAATGAAAAAATTCAAACCAAATCGTGCTTCTTTTCCAGATTTTAATGAAAAGGGATGGAGAGGAAGATTTTCAAAACAAGTTTTTGGAACAAAATCAAAGAGATCTAAAATAATTACAGAATTAATTACAAATGGTTATTCATCTTTTCAAAAAGCACTTGATGATGTATCAGAAAATATTGGAGTAAAAATTGATCCTAATGTAACTATGGATATTCACAGAATATTTCGATTGCCAGGTTCAATAAATAGCAAAAGTGGACTAACAAAAATTCAATGTAATGAACTATCAAATTTTGATCCATATGTAGAAGCATCTTTTCTAAGCGATGATACTGTAGAAATTATTGCAAATTCGCCTGTGCAGTTTAATTTAAAAAATAAAAAATTTGGTCCATACTTTAACGAAAAAGTGACAGTCCCTACATTTGCAGCAGTCTATATGATTTGTAAAAAACTTGCTAGAATGGCTTGATTTTGCTGGTAAGACATTAATTTACCAAATCTTAAGAAAATTTAGTTTTGTATAGCGCCTCTACTGATAAGCAAGCTCCTCCTCCTGATGCTGGAAAATACATTAGATTAGGAATTGTTGCTATCATTGGAATAGTAATTTTTACCCTAGTTGGAAACCAAGCAGTCATTTTATCAATGAATTTTACTGAGTTTGGCGATCAATTCACTAAACCCCTCTATTACACACTTGTTTCTACTGTTATACTATCTGCGATTGCCCTAGTTCGAGTAAATATTGTTGGACGATCTTCTATTTTCTGGTATGCTATTAGTACTGGTATAGGATTTCTTGGTGGTGGTGGACAGCAACCACTAACAAACACAATTGCAAGTTTTAGAGATTACAAGCTATCATCGGCTCAATTTGTAATATGGCAGATTACCAAAATCTTACTCTTTGGAGCTTTCTTTGCAAATATCATGTTTGGATTTGCAGCAATGGAATTCATTGACGGAAATACATTGGGAATTGAAAATCTACCATCTTTATTTTCTCTACCATTTGTAACTCCTGAAAATAATCCAAACTATGCATCTGAAAATGTTGTTCCAATGATTCCTGCATTAGTAATATTGATTCCACCATTACTAGCAGCTATTGGATTACGTTTAATTTTGTATGTAGGAATTCATCGAATAATTAATGTAATTACATCATTTTTACATGATTCAAACGATGGTAAACCAAGATATCTAAACTATGTATCTACATTAGAAGGAATTATTGGAATTGGAGTACTATGGGCAGGTTTTAATCTGTTCTTTACAGATCAAATTGATTATAATACACGTTATGTAATTGGCGGTACTCTCATTGTAGGTTTTGCTTTAATTGCATTTTCTGTAGTAGATAGAATTCGTGCACGTGTACTTACTCATATGTTCAAACGTGATGTTTACATTAGAATTTTAACAATTATTGCTATTGCAATTATTGTCACAGGAGTAGTTGGTGTTAACAATAGTATTGCTGATGCAAAGAAAATTGAATATTTAGGACCATATACTGCTCAACAAATTGGTGTAAATAGACATCTTGGTGAGTTAACCACAGTTCAAGAAAATACACATGATGTAAAACTAACTTCTGTTTCTCCAAATAATATCAAAAATTATGTAAATCAAAATAGTGATGTTCTAGATGTAATACGAGTTTGGGACTGGGAGGCTGCATTTGCTAAATTAAAACCTGAGATTGGTCTTATTCCATATGTAGACTTTGAAGATAATGATATTCTTCGTTTTAACAATACGTTATACTGGACTGCTTCAATGAAACCAATTTTACCATCTTCTGTTAGTCTTGACAATAGATGGTATAATGAGCATCTCGTTTATACTCACGTACCTGATGGATTTCTTACATTAGAGGCAACTGATGGGCAGATTGTTGATAGTAGTGAATTTTTCAAACAAAGAGAAATTTACTATGGTGAAGGTGGTTTATTTGAGCAAACTTGGTCTGGTTATCCAAATTCTAGGGGAGAGAATAGCGCAGAACTCGGAGGAGTATCATATTCTGGTTTAGGTGGTTTGGATGTTTCACCACCTCTGAGTTGGATCTTTGAGCCAAACTTTTTGCTTTCATTTCCGAGTGAATCAGTCCATATAATGAGATACAAAGATGTTCACGATAGAATGGAAATTTTGTACCCTTACTTTTTGTATGATTTATTTGGAAAAGAATTAGATTCACTTCCTGTAACTGACGGAGAAAATTCCTACTGGCTCATTCCCTTAATTATTGGATTTGATACAGGTGATGTTCCATGGTCTGTCGGTAATCCGTATCTACGTTTAGTAGGTTATGCATTAGTTGACTCTTACAATGGAGATATTCAATTACTGAAAACTGGAGATGACTTCTTTACTGAAATGTTTGCAAGTCAATACTCTGATCAATTCAAACCTATGCCTGGTTGGTTAGAAGAACAAATTAGATATCCTGTTGAATTATTTAATTGGAAGACAGAAATGTACAACATTTATCATGTAACAAATGTTGAGACTTTTATTCAAGCCAATGAATTCTATGAAATTCCACGTGGTCTTGATACTTACTATGTTCAGGCAAAACCCCCAGGATTTGAACAAACTGAATTCTTAGGATTACTTTCATTAGAACTAAAAGGATCTCAAGGAAGAAATCTTGCTGGATATATGGTAGTTGAAAATGATTTAGAAAATCTTGGTGACATGCAATTTTATGAAGTTCCATTAAATTCTACTACTAAATTGATTGGACCTACTGCAGTAAGAGAAGCACTTGATAGAGATCCAGAATTTGCTCAATTAAAGACACTTTTACGAAATCCAAGAATTG
>JABDOO010000096.1 GCA_013043295.1 Candidatus Nitrosopumilus sp. | reverse complement strand
ATTCTCTGAAAATATGTTAGAATTTTTTAAAAAAAATTAACAAATGTAAATAAAAAAAGAAAAAAAGATCTTATTGGAATGGGTCAATGAATGGACAGTTGACAATATGGTCACTATCCATTGGACGTGCAATACCAATGTTGATCAAATCAGCTTCCTCGTATGCATTTATGTCATCAATGGTTTCAAGCAATTGTGCATCTGCTGGATTTTCCCATCCAATCATAAAGATTCTCCACATTGGAGAATAATTTGCATCACCTGGAGCTCCCGCTGCAATTCCTGGTTGGAATCCCAGAGGACCAGTTCCCGTCATACCATTTTTGAATTGATACAAGTCTACGGCTGCTGAATTTGCAATCAAACTAGCTGATGTTGGTGAACTTACAACACCCATCATTCCGGCAGGACCACTTGGAGTAGCATCTGTTACAATGTAATAGATAGTTCTACCATCTGGACCCCATCCACGATGAGCTATGAAAGTTACATTCATCTCTTCTGTATCGATATCAAGAATTTGTCCACCACCATAAGGAGTATCATCAGTTAATGTTTTGTCCTCTTTTACCATCATCTGACCTTCAGGCCAAACAATTTGTGGCATATTCAAAACTACATTAATTTCTGTTAACGTAATTTCGTTGTTCTCAGCTGCTTTCATAATCATATCTTCTGAATCCAATACTCTTGGTGTTGCACCCTCATTCCACATTACATGGACATGAGCAGTCAATGCACTGTACACATCTGCTTGTGCAGGAGTACTAGTGAAGACTTGGTTTTGGTATCCATGTATACCATCGCCTTCAACGCCGTTGGTAAACAGGTATACTTTGGAGAGTGCTTCAGCAGGAGTATTCTTTAACAAAGGAGCAAGTTCAACTTTCCATCCTTGTTGTTCAGTAATTATCTCTGCATGTTTTGGTTCACTTGAATCAGTGATGATATAGTAAACATCTCCTCCATCATAGTAACCGTGATGCATAGGTATTGTTGCTGGAACATTTGTTCTTGATAATCTAAGTTCAGAACCCATGTTTGCTTCAGTTTCTTTTTCCATCATGGCGTCTTTTTCCATCATGGCGTCTTCCATTTTCATGGCTTCCTCCATGTGTTTTTCTTTCATGGTTTCATCCATGTGTTCTTCTTCAACTGGAGCTACAGGAGCGGCTCTATTAGCTTGATCTGCTTCCCATCCGGCTCTTCCGCCTGGATAGTTAGAACACAAATCTAATCCACAGATGCCAGTACTGGAACCATATTGAGAGGATGCAGTTCCTTTACTTTTCAAAGCAAAAGCATCTGATAGACTATCTGTTGCCAAACCTGCTGTAAACAAGGGTAAAATTGCTAGAAGTGCAATGTATCTTAGACTCTTGTTCATGAAGGAAAAATAGTATTTTTCTTTAAAAGAATTTACCCAAATCAGACATTTCAATCAGCTAACTCTGAAAAACGGTTTCCAACATAATCCCAATTTACAACATTCCACCAAGCTTCAACATAGTCTGGTCTTTTGTTTTGATATTTCAAATAATATGCATGCTCCCAAACATCCAATCCAAGTAATGGGAATTTTTGCAGAGTCCAAGGACTAGTTTGATTTTCTGTAGTGATTATTTCGATTTTGTGATATGTTGAATTAAAAACTAACCAACACCAACCACTACCTTGAATAGAAACTGCTTTTTCAGAAAAAACTTTTTTGAAATTCTCAAAATTATCAAAGTATACATCTATTTGATCCTCCAAGTGCCCACTAGGTTTTCCAACTCCATCAGGAGTCATTGTTTCCCAGAATAATCTATGATTTTCAAATCCACCTCCAAAAAAGTTAATTGCACTTCTACCAGATTCCGGAATTGATTTCAAATCAGAGAGCACTGATGAGATGTATTGTGGATGAGATGCGCTTCCAACATCTGCAAGGGATTTGTTTAGTCCATCAACATATGCCTGATGATGTTTTTGATGATGTATCTTCACTGTTTCAGTATCAATGAATGGCTCGAGCTCATCATATCCATAAGGTAATCTTGGAAGTTCGTATCTAACCATAAATCAAATACTAATTATCCACATATATTCTTCAAGAACAAAAAACCATACCATTGCAAAGAATGATAAATCTTGATGGAACACTATCATTATGAGAAAACTAGGTACAATTGATTTAGAGATTTTACATCTAGCAATTAATGAAAATGGTACATTTAATGAAAATAATCTTGAAAATTCTAAATTAAAGAGATTAGGAGTCGGTAAAATTTTAGATTCTCTTGCATCACTAAAGGATAGGAAAATGTTATCACTAAACAACGATGGCTCATTTTCAATTACAGAACTTGCAAGAGAAATCTTGTGGAGTCAAAAGATACCCGTATGGGCCAAAATTTTACGATTGCTCCAGATAAAATCATGCAGTATGGACCAAATTGAGAATATTTTAAAAATTTCAAGAGATGAATTGGACATTGAAATAGAAAAGTTGAGAAAGAATCAGTTTGTGTTAATGTCACCGCAAAGAATAGAAGATAAACTAGTCAAAGTTTTTGAAATATTACCTGAAGGGATTACAGAGATAGATAAAACAGAGACAGAAGGATTTGATAAGATTAAATTTTCAGAATCAAAACCTGAAATAGAGATTCTAAGTCTTGTTGATGAAATAATCAAAGAAATTCAAGAATCTCAAATGGAACAAACTAACAAGGATTCAATTATTAGTAAATTATTCAGACTAAAAGGTAAATTAGAAATTTAATTATTTTGCACGAACTTTATCTTGAATCTGAGCTAGAATCAGTTCTGCCTTGTCCTTGTTCTCATAATTTTCAGCAGTATCGTCCATGATTTGATCAATCTCATAGCTCTTGTCTACCAAAATATTTGCGACATGATCATCTAGAGTTCCATTACCAATCAAATAGTATGCAAAGACAGTGTTTTTCTGTCCAATTCTGTGCAATCTGTCTTCAGCTTGTCTATGAATTGCAGGACTCCAATCAAGTTCTGCAAAGATGACATACTTTGCACGTGTTAGATTAATTCCCACATTTCCTGCACGGATTCCTGCAATCATTAATTTTGATTCGCCTTTCTGGAATTTGTCAATTTGATCTTGTCGTATTACATCAGATTGCCCACCAATAATTGAAACCGGTGAAAACTCTTGAAGACTGTCATGGAGTAACTTGTGAATAACCTTATGGTGACAAAATACAACCACACTCTCCTCAATCTCCATAATATTTTTAACAAAATTGATTACGTGTGGTAATTTTGCAATTCCGGCAATTTGTCTCTCACTTTGAATTGCTCTCTGATATGATGCAGATTTTGAGAACTCAGTCTCTGCATCTTTTTGTTCAGCTTCTACTTTCTTCCATATCTTATCTAGCTCTTCTAGATAGTAATCAGTATCAGCGGCAATGACTTCTTTGTATCTGACTTTGTCTTTAAGCTCCTTTAGTACGTCTGCTTTCTTTCGTCTTAGCATGACATGTTTTTGCAATTCATTTCTTAGTGATGCTCGTTTATTTTCTAAAACGATAGCTTTGCCTTTATCATTTACATAACAAAAGTATTCACAGAACTCCTTAAAGCTGCCAAGTAATCCTGGTTTAATAATATCAATGATTGGCCAGATTTCAGAGCCGCGATTATAAATTGGAGTTCCAGATAAGCCAATTCTATACTTGATAGATGGAAGGGCTGCCAACTTTTTTACTGCTTTGTATTTCTGAGTTGTCTTAGACCTAAGATTATGTACCTCATCACAAACAATTGTCTTAATTCCTAATTTTGATAAATCTTCATTTCTTTTGTAAAGTAATTCGTAATTGATAATGTAAATGTCAGTTTTAGGAAGATCTTTTGATTTTCCAGTTCGTATTATGGTTACACTTGGAGAATCAGATTCTACGATTCTGCCATTTCTACTTTTTTTCTTCAAGAATTTTGCAATTTCACGCTCCCAATTATTCAAAGTTACTAGAGGGGCGACAACTAGAATAGGAAAAGTTTGTTTTTCAGTTGCAGCATAAGACAAAGTTTGTACAGTTTTTCCAAGACCCATCTCGTCTGCCAGTAATGCATTACCAGATGATTTTAACAAAAAGTCTAATCCTTCTTTTTGGAAATTTAATAATTTCCCCCGGAATTGCTCACCTGCCTTTGCCCGCTTTAACTTTAGTTTGATTGGCGGAATTGTAGGTTTTGGGGCATATGTCTTTACAATTTTTCTCTGCCAAATTGACTTTGATAAGATTTCAAGTGGATACCTATCCATGATTAACTTGAGTTGTTTGACAGTTTCAGTGCTGTCTGGAATAATTATCTCATTAACATTTTCACCATACCAAGCCTCTGAGACTAGACGAGAAATCATGCTTACAGCACGATCACCTGTTACTTTCCAGCTCCAGATTTTAGAATATTTATCGAGTACATACTCTAGGGTTCCAATGTTTTCCATGGATGTTTCCATAATTTGTGGACAGAAAGTTTTTTTGCCTTATGAATCTTCATATTTTTCTCGATCATTAAAAAAGAAATGAAAAATCTACAAGAGTTAAAATATGATAATAGTTTCTACTTTGGGACAAAATTATCACAGTAGATCTCTAGGCTCAAATTTTAACAATAATTTTCAGGATTAACAAAAATTATAAATTTCATCCAATATAGAATTGTCAAATTTGCATTAAAATCAATTTGAAATTTATTTTAAGACA
>JABDOO010000085.1 GCA_013043295.1 Candidatus Nitrosopumilus sp. | reverse complement strand
GGTTCTGCCATTGGTTCTGGTTCTGCCATTGGTTCTGGTTCTGCCATTGGTTCTGGTTCAGGTGTTAATTCAACTCTTGGTTTAACTATTGGATCATCAACACTGCATTCACCTCTATGAACTTGTTCGACACCAGCTGCTTTTAGCATACAAGCATTTCCGTATGTAACACCATCAATACCACATACTGGAACCCAATCCATTGTACAAACAGATGCTTTTTCTTGAGAAACTGCTCGTGGTTCGATAATCTGGTTTGGATCCATAGAAATGAAACCAATTGATATTGCTGCAAGAATTCCAACTGCAATTATAACTCCATAAGAAAAATTCATTTCATCCACCTGTTAACTTTGCAAACTTCTCGTTCTTACTTAACTTTTCCATAAATTCAATATTAGATAATGCAACTACTGCAGATTCAACAACTGGTTTTTCAGGATCGCGTAGTGCCTTTTGTAATGATTCTTTTGCTTCTTTTGAGCCAACTACACCCAAAGCAATTGCAGCTTCATGACGTACAAACATACTTGGATCATTCAAAGTTGCATCAGTTAATGGTGGAATAGCACTTGAATAGGACATTTGTCCTAATGCAAAAGCAGCCTCATGGCGCACTAGTTCATTTTCATCATTTTTTAAAACTCTAGCAATATGTGAAACCTTATCTTCCCCTCCAAAATCAACCAAAATACATGCAACCCTTGTTCTAACTACATAATCAGGATGCTCTAAAAGAGAAACAAAATATTCCGTATCTTTTTGTTCGTATTTTGTTTCCATCTCTGCAAAAAGGGCCATTCTATCTTCAGTAATTACCTGCATTTCGTTTAGGAATTTTTTGTGTCCTATATTAGGTTACTTAAGAAAAAATCCAAAATCTATTGAGATATCTATTTAATGGAAAAAATCAGATAATTCATTATGAGTGTAAAAATAGGTGAAAAAGCACCAAATTTTGGAGTCTCAGAATGGGTTCAAGGAGCTCCAACAAATTTTGACCAAGAAAAAGATCACATAGTATTGTTAGAAGTCTTTCAAGTAAATTGTCCAGGGTGTTTCATGAATGCAATTCCTGAAGCAATTAACATCTACAACAAATACAAGGATGAAGGAGTTCGAGTTTTGGGACTTGCCACAGCTTTTGAAGATTTTGATAAAAATACACTCGAAAATTTGAAAATGTTAGCAGAGACTGGAGAAGTAATTGGTGAAACCAGAGATGCACTTTCATCATATGGGCAATTACAAGAGGGGAACAAATTATCATATAAAATTCCATTTCCATTAGGGATGGACAATCTCACAAAGACCTCAGGTGAAATTAGCCAAGAAAAAATTATGGAATTTATCTATCCACAAATTCCAGAATTTGACTCACAACCTGAAGAATACAAAAATCAGATCATTGAAAGAGTAAAGAGTTACATGAAATCAAAAGAATATTCTGCAGAAACATTTGAGAAATTTGCCCTACAAGGTACGCCTTCAGCGATATTAGTAGATAGAAAAGGGATACTAAGAGATGTTTCATTTGGGCAAACAGGGCACATAGATTCAATGATTCAAAAATTGTTAAATGAAAATTGAATTAGCGAATCAAAACCATGGATATAGATAGAATAACTACGATTACAAAACCACTAACAAGAGCAACCTTTGCGTTATCCATATAGTTGGTATAATATTTTCTTTCTATAATTTTCTTTGTCTCTTAATTAACAAAGCAATTACTCCTGCAATAATTAAGATAATTACAAGAATTATTAAATAAATTAATCCATTATCTTCATCACTAGATGGAGATACATCAGGAGGTGGAAGTGCTTTTTCGGATTTTTCAGTTAGACCCAAAAGATATGTGGTTCCGACAACATCCAATTTATTTTCACCAGAACCTGAAAAATTTAATGAGATAAATGAAATTTTATCATTGCTCTTAATTTTAGGTAAATATTCTTGTTCGTTAAGATATAATGTTAGATTCCCACCCAACAAATTTTTAGGAATTATTATTTCACCTAAATTATTTTCCAACCCACTAACAATATGCAGTGTTAATCTTTTCTCATCCTTATCAAATTCAAAAGTCGAGATATCAAAATTAGCCACAGTTTCTACCTCAAAATTATGACCACTTGTTTCAATTTCTAATCTATTTACTAATCCAGTTGCATCAGATAAGGCCTGACCATAAACTGGAGTTACAACAAAAAACAGTGCAAAGATTACTAAAAATATTATTTTCAATTTATGCAGTTCTAGGAATTCTCTTGGTTATTTCTTTATCCTGAGCAATTCGAGGATGATCTGGATCTGCCAAGATTACTTCAAACCAATAGTGTTTTCCATCTTTGTAGACAAAATAAGAACCTAAAACTTTCATGTTTGGATATCTTTGAGCAACTCTTCTTGCTGCAACAGTTTTCATATTATCATCAGCTTTGATTCGAGTGACACCAAGATGTTTTGGTCTTCTACCTCCTGTAGGTCTTTGTTTTCTCATACCACCGGTTCCTACTCTCATTCTAACAACAATAATTCCTTGTTTTGCTTTGTATCCTAATCTTCTTGCTCTTTCTAATCTACTAGGTTTATCAATACGAGTAACTGCATTCTGTTTTCTCCATCCAATTACACGCTCACGTATCTCAGGGGAATTTTCTTTCCACAGTCTGATCCACGTTTGATCTTGATAACTAGGCATATCGAAATTAGAAAAAATCCCTTTAATAACTGTAAATCAGAAAAGCTAGGCATTGCTAATTAATGAAAAGTTCCTTGAGTGGGGTCACAATCCTCACACTCAAAGAGTTTGCTCCCGCAGAAAACTCGATAATTCAATTAGTCTAAAGTTATTAAAAAAGATTCCTCAGTATTGATTTGAGATTTTTATTGAAGATTATGGTTTTACAAAAAAGATGAAAAAGCAGATATTCATAATATTCTTGATTTTTGGAATTACAATATTTTTCCCTAATATCTATGCAGAACCAACAGTATCAATCATTATGGAAAAAACCAGTTACACCTATTGTGAAAAACTATTCTATACAATCAAAGTATCTGAAATTACAGGAGAACCTGCAATTCTTCACATTAGTGATGAGTCTGGAAAAGGAAGTAGTGCCATACCCATTGCCATAACAGAATTTGAAAATCCAATTCCATCATTAATTCCATTTGAAGCAGAAATATTTCCTTTAGGAAAATACTTTTTAGATGTTCAGTATTCGGGGGCAAATGCTTCTGCAGAGTTTGAGT
>JABDOO010000061.1 GCA_013043295.1 Candidatus Nitrosopumilus sp. | reverse complement strand
CTCGCATTGCAGCCATTCTTTCTTTTTGCCATCCACGAGTTTCTTTCATAATTCTTTTTAGCTTTACTTGATCAACCATCTTCTTTCTAACAGCAGAGTTGAAGATGTTTAGCAAAATTCCAAATCCAGACACTGCAAACATTGATGCAATTATTCCCTGAACGATTGGATCATCACTACCTAGTGCACCACGTTCGCCTCCAAAAATATCAAATTGTAAAGGTATTGCTTCGATGAAAAGTAGAATAAAATTAAAATCCATTTTTTACAGTCCTATTGCCCTAATGATTTTATCTGCTGCCTCATCAACCTTTCCCTCGCTGTTGAGCACATGTCTTACAGGAGCGCCAGTAATTACAGCACAGGCAGAAATCATGCCAGATTGTACGTCTAATTCTTTTTTAATGTTAGCAAGCGTAATTTTATCCCTGTTTCGGGTATCATCTTTCATTCTTCTGTTATAGATTTCTTCAGGTTTGGCAGAAACTGATACGAAATTTGTAGGCTTTATTATTTTTAAAACATGTTCAGGTAGTCCTGGATAGTATCCTTCTGGGGAGCTGATAAATGCATGAGTATCAATGATTACAATTTCTTCGTTGTGTCCTGCAATATTTTCTGCTGCAACTCTTTGAAGTCGTTGTTGTTCAGAGACGGGTAATTTTCTTAGTTCATCTCTGTCTGTAAGACCGCTTTCTTTTGCAACCTCAAACATCAGTGTTCCGTAGCTTACCATATAGACATTTTTTTTGTGTTCTTTTAGAGTCTCGACAATTTTAGTTAGTAATGTAGTTTTTCCAACTCCTGGAATTCCTATCATTACTATTTTTTTATTTTCTACCAAGTAAAGCACCCAAACGCGGCATGACGACTTCGACTTGTTCTCTAACTAATTGTGTGTAATAGTTGATGAGAATATCTACCATAAGTAAAATACCGATTCCAGAACCAAATACACCAAGTACATCAGACACTCCAGCCAAGAGTCCCAATATCATAGAACCAATGATTGTAACTGATGGAATGTACTTGTTTAGCAAAGCCTCAACTGGTTTGTTTGATCTTCTAAATCCAGGAATTTGTACATCTGCATCAAGCAAGTTCTGTGCAGCACTCTTTGGCGATAAACCACCGAGTTCTACCCATAGTCTTCCAAACACAACAACGATTCCTATCATAAACAGGACATAGCCTACTGCACGCATTGGATCTAATGCTGCAACATCTAAACCTCTTGGAGGAGTGATGTAGTAGATAATACCTCCAACCGGGGTGTTGGGGCTAGTAGGATCAAATTGAGCTATAAAGTTCATAAAGAAATTATTATTTCGCGGGTTCATGTTTGCCCAAAGCATCTGGAAAATAAAGACAGCGTTTGCAGTAAGTGCAGAAGCCAAGATAACTGGAATGTTTGAGACATACATCAATTTGATAGGATAGACTGCAGAGAATCCTCTGTATTTTGTAGAAACAATTGGAATTTCAATTTTCATTCCTTGTGTAAATACTAGAATTAACAGAATTCCAGCAGTCAGGAATATTCCAAAGATGCTCGGTAGTTGGTTTGAACGGAAGAGGATGTTTGTCATATCACCACTGCCTGTAAGGGATTGTGCAATGTATGGAATAATACCAATCATTCCACCATCTCCTGCAGGTAACGGGCTGAACAAACTCCAGAGAATTTGCTGTGCTACACCCGCCATGATAAACAGACTGATTCCACTTCCAAGACCCCATCCCTTCTGAATCAGCTCATCTAAGAACATGATAATTATGGACGCGGCCATCAGCTGCCCTATCAGAACATACATGACGTATGGTTCTGTAATTCCAGGACCATACACTGCAATGGCATATACGATGGATTCTGCAATAATTACAACATAGGTTACAAGTTTAGTTGCAGTCTGAAAGATTCCTCTCTCTTCAGGTTTCTTAAAGTCAAATTTTAGAATATCAGAACCTCTGAGTAATTGCATCAAGAGTCCAGCTGTTACAATCGGCCCTATCCCTAACTCGACAAGGGTACCTTGTTGTGATGCAAAAATAACTCTAGCAAAGGCTAGGAAATCAAATTGTGGTGCTGTTGCGCCAAATAATGGGGTCTGTCCCATTATCATATAGATTAGTAATGCAATACCACACCAAAGTAATCTTACTTGCAGTGGAATTTTCTTTTTAGGTTTTGGAACTTGAGGTAAATATGGTTCTGCTTTGAAAACTATTTTTCGAATAACTGTAGTTACTGTACCCTCAGCCATTATCAGATAACACCTCTCCCCCAACAGCTTTTAGTTTCTCTTCTGCAGATGCTGTAAATTGTTGAACTTTGACGGAATATGCGTTTGTGAGTTTTCCGCCACCAAGAAGCTTGTCGTATCCTGCACTTTGTAGGTCTACGATTTTTTTGCCTCCTTCTTCTTTACCGAACTTAGTGAACAAGTCATCTAGATCTCTAAGACTGGTCCATTTTTTTATAATATTTGGGTGAGGTGTTTTAGGGATATCATGGCCATAATGATCTGGATCTTCTTTTAACATTGTACTTCTATGATGTTTTTTCATTCCAGTAATTCCAAGACCACCTTTGTGACCACTTGCACGGTGTTGACCCACTTGTCCCCATCCCATGTGTCGTCCGCCTCTAAGACGTCTTGTTTTTCTTAATCTAGATGCCATGTTAGATCATTCTCCTTACAATAGTGTCAAGTTCTTTATTTTGTCCTAGAATTCCTTTCTGTCCATAAAGTTTCTTTGTACTTTTTTTGAAGCCATGTACAGGAGGTGCTAGTGCAAACCAAGGTTTCATTGGTTTTAGTTTAGATAATGTAGCTTTTCCATCTGCTAGTGCAGTTGCAAGTTCGTCTGAACTTGAAAATCCTAATTCTTTAAGATCTTCTGGAGTAATTTTTTGATAGCCAGATTTTCTTGCCTTTTTGTCAATTAGCTCTTTTGCCAAAGATGAATCAAGTTCAATCCAAGATACATAGTGCTGTACTTTTCTTAGCATTCCTAGTGTATTCTCTTTTGCTGGTAGGATGGTTGCACGATATTTCTTGTCTAATTTTAACAAAGTCATAGTATGGGTTGCCCAGTAGGGACAATCTGCTTGACCTTTTATTCTAACAACAAGATATGCATTTGCCATTTCTCATCAACCCTGACTAAATGTCTGTCTTAGACAATCCAATATTGCTTTTGAAGTTGAATTCATTGTAGGGGTAGAACCTTTTGCAGTAGTCCATGCATCTTTAAGACCTGCAAGTTCCAATAATCGTTTAATTTTACCGCCTGCTACAAGGCCTAATCCACGAGGTGCTGGAATAATTTCTATAGTAACACTTCCACCTTTTCCTTTAACTTTGAATGGCACAGAATGTTTTTGATCACACTTGCATTCCCAACTGCCACATCCCATTTTTATTGGTTGTACGTTAAGGAAAGCCTGACTGGTTGCTTTCTCTATTGCAATTCTCATCTGTTTTGATTTTCCTTGACCAATACCCAAGTAACCATTCTCATTTCCTGCTGCAACAATTGCTTTGAATCTAGTTGATTGGCCGTTTGATGTCATCTTTTGAATAATTCCTACATCAACTACTTCGCTTTTTAAATCTGGTAATAGTTTCTTGATGATTCCTGATTCTTGAATTCTTAATCCTAATTCTATAATCTCTTCTAGTGATGTTATTTCCCCAGATGAAACTTTTTGTCCCAAAATTGTTTTTGGAACCCAAACTTCTTCTTCTGGTTCTCGTCTAGGTCTTCTAGGACGATCTCCGTCTTTAGCTCCACCAGGTGGACCTCTACCATATACTGGCGGACCTCTTCCTCGTTGACCTTGTCCTCCTTTAGATTGTGCGGCTTGACTCATTTCTATTTGACCTCACTATCAATTGAAGACTTTACTTTAGAAACTTCATTTTTTACTTTAAGATGTTCACCGTTAATTCTTTCATCAGATGGGAATGTTTCTGAATCTGCGGGTACCTCAACTCCAGCATCAATGACGCCTTTGAGTGCTGCTGCCATTCTTTGAGTATATCTTTTAGTTCCAGTGTACAGAATTGCATCCTTTGCACCTTGTCCTAGAGCTTTCTTGCCAGCCAAGTATCCTGTAAGATATGCTGCAGATACGCTTTTTCTAGAACCTTTCCAACCTTTCTCAAGCAAGTATCTGGAATGAGCAGAAGCTACGACTTTGTCTCCAGTCATGCCAGGCTTTAGAATTTGGACTTGGGTATTTTCATTAGAAATGTTTACAGTGATAAAATCACGCTTGCCCATCAACATGGTACCGCGTTTTTTATAATTGGTCTTCTCCTCTCTTAATCTTCTTAATATTTTCGAATAGGCCATCTATAGAAACCGAGTTTGAATCTGCTCTTATATACGTTAAGCGTGAATTAGAGCGGCAAGCAATGCCTTTTGAGTATGTAATCGATTTTCTGCCTCATCCCAAACAACAGACTGAGGTCCATCAATTACTGATGATGTAACTTCTTGTTCTCGCTTTGCTGGAAGACAATGTAAAAAGATCGCATCTTTCTTTGCAGACTTCATCAGCTTGTCATTAACTTGATACTTTGGCAAGAACTTTTTCAATCTCTTCTTGTCTGAATTGTGAATTGAAGAAAAAGTATCAGAAACAATTACGTCGGCATTTTTAGATGCTACGAAAGGATCAGTTGTTAACTCTACGGTAGATGTTTTTTTAGCTGCCTTTATTGCATTCTTGTCAGGTTCAAATCCTTTAGGAGTTGCAATGGAGATATTGATTCCAGTTAGTGCAGCACCATACAACATTGAATTGCAAACGTTGTTGCCATCTCCAATCCATGCAATCTTTAGTCCCTTGAGTTTTTTCTTTTTTTCTTTAATCGTCATAAAGTCTGCCAATATTTGACAAGGATGAAATGAATCAGACAGTCCGTTAATTACAGGAACACTAGCATTGGCAGCTAGTGATTCAAGTAATTTGTGATCATAAACACGGGCCATAATACAATCAGAGTATCGAGATAGAGTCTTTGCAGTGTCCTCTATTGATTCTCCACGAGATAGTTGCATGTCATTTGATGAGAGATTTACTGCATGTCCACCTAACTGGTACATTCCAACTTCAAAACTGACACGTGTTCTTGTAGATGGCTTTTGGAAAATCATTGTTAGAGTTTTATTTTTTAGAACAGGTTTGTTACTGCCTTTTTTGAGTTCTTTTTTTAATTTTATAGAAGAATCAATTAATCCTACAAATTCCTTTGGGGATAGTTCCGCTAAAGTGAGCAAATCTTTGGTTTTTAGTTTCATTTCTTAAAAAATCCGAATCGGCCTCGTTTCTTTTGGGGTTTTTCTTCTTTATCATGTTTTTGTATCTCTTCATCTGTATCAGTACTGATTGTTTCACCAGGTTTTGGTTTTCCATTTTTAATCCATTGACGAATTTTATTGCCCAAACTAATTGCTTCTTTGTCATTTTCAGGTGGAGGAATATCAAATAGATCTGAATAAGTTGCAATCTCTTCATCTTTGATTCCTTCAAACGGATCATCAGAAGTTGGTTCTAGTGTTGGTTCTGGTTCTGGTGTTGGTTCTGGTTCTGGTGTTGGTTCTGGTTTGGATTCGGATTCAGAAGTTTTTGTCATGTCAACATTTTCAAGTGAACCAAAAACAGTTTCTAGAAAAACATCCTTGTCAAAGAGTTTAAGATCAGGATATTCTTGTCCAACTCCAACATAAAGTACAGGTGTAGATGTAACCTTTACAATAGATAATGCAGCACCTCCTCGTGCATCAGCATCACTTTTTGTTAATATTGAGCCATCAAACTTGACATGCTCATAAAATTCTCGGGCTTGGTTTACAGTATCATTTCCGGCTAAAGAATCACCTACAAAAATTTTCATGTCGGGGTTTACGACTTTGGTAATCTTTCCAATCTGTTCCATCAAATTTTTACTAGTTTGCATTCGACCAGCAGTATCAATTAGGACACAGTCAGTTTTGTGAGACTTTGCATATAGAACTGCATCTCGAGCTACTGCAGCAGGATCTGATTCATAGTTTTGTGCAACAAGTTTTAGATTTAGGCGATTAGTGTGCTCTCGTAGTTGCTCAATTGCTCCGGCCCTAAAAGTATCAGCTGCTGCAATGACAACAGAGAATTTAGCCTCCTTTAGCATGTGAGCAACTTTAGCTAGAGATGTGGTCTTGCCAGTACCGTTAATCCCTACAAATAAAATCAGAAATGGTTTCCCTTGCTTCTTGTTTTCATTTATTTTTTCAAAGAGATCTATCTTTCCTGCTTGGTCAAACAGTCCAGAGATGCTTGAAATCAAACTGTCTTTAACAAATTTTTCAATTTCATTCTTATCAACTTTGGCGCCAATTAATTTTTCTTTCAAGTCAGATTTGATAGAATCAATTACTTCAGTTGCAACATCAGATTCCAGTAGAGCAATTTCTAATTCAAAAAGAATGTCTTCAATATCTTTTTCATTAAGTTCTTTCTCACCAAGACTTTTCGCTGCATTTGAAAATGCACTACGAAGTTTATCAAACATTGTTTATCCTGAAGTTGGAGGTTGTGGGGGCTGTTGCATAGCTTGCATCATCTGATTCATCTGGGCTTTACCCTGCTCTAATCTAGATGCAGCGTCCTGTTTTTTTGCTGCAGTATCTTGCAAAGCAACTTCAATCTCTTTGATTCTTGCTTCAAGATAGTTTATTGCAGAAGGAAAATCTTTTTCGACTGCTATACCTGCACCGATATTCATTACTATCTTTGAATTAGATGAAATTTTTGTAGGAACAAAAGTACCCATTCCGATTGGAACTAGTGTTTCAGATTCATCAGTTTTAGCAAGGGATTGTATTGATTCTATTGAAGCAGTTGCTTCTCTTAGAATATTCATGAATGTTGATTCTCGTTGTGATAAATCAGAAAAATATGTTTCCAGCATCTGCATTTGCTGCATTAATTGTTCTGCCTGTTCTTCACTCATGTACAACAAACACCTGCCCAGATGGTTATAAATTCATTCATGGACTTTGGGATTTTTAGTGAAATTAGAATAAAGAATAGAAAAAAAATAAAGAATTTTCTTTATTTTGCTTTAGAGAATCTAGATTCTACTTCATCCCAATTAACTACATTCCACCATGCCTCAATATAGACAGGTCTCTTGTTTTGGTAGTTGAGATAGTATGCATGTTCCCATACATCACAGCCAAGTAAAGGTACAAGTCCTTCAGTTCTTGGACTTGTTTGGTTTGGCATTGATTTGTATTCAACCTTTCCAGAAGAAGGATTGTATACTAACCATCCCCAACCACTGCCTTGAATTACAGCTGTAGTAGATGAGAATTTCTCTTTGAAGTCAGAGAAGCTTCCAAAAGAATCATTGATTGCATCAGCAATAGATCCTCCAGGTTCTCCGCCTCCGTTTGGTTTCATATTGTTCCAAAATAGCCTATGGTTATCATAACCACCACCATTGAAATTAATTGCACCTCTCTTGTCCTCTGGGACAGAATTGATATTTGACAAGATGTCAAGGATATCTTTTTCTTGAATTTCAGCAGGACATGTTTCAAGAGCTGCATTTAATTTGTCAGTGTATGTTTGATGATGTTTTGTGTGATGAATCTCCATTGTTTTTGCATCAATGTGAGGTTCTAATGCATCATAAGCATATGGCATTTCAGGAAGAGTGTATTTTCCCATAGGGTACATGGAAAATTTATTCCATTTATTGGTTTAGTAATCAATTCATTTTTACTTGTTGGAGAGATTACAAAAATTGTGAAAATAATAGTAATTTTCTCTTTAACAATAGTACTTTTAGGAATTTCAATTTTTTTGCAACCAATTGAAAGAGATGATGAAATTCAAACGATGTTGCAGAGAAGTGTGCCATTTGTAGGAACCGAAATTCCACGAATTGACGGAGCGGATGGAGCAGGAATTAAGATTGCCGTAATTGATACTGGAGTAGATTTCAATCACCCTGATCTTCTTGGTTGGGGTCCTGATGGAAAGGTTGTAGGAGGTTTTAATTTCATCAACGAGGGAAAACCGCCACTTGATACAAACGGTCATGGGACTCAAGTTGCAGGAGTCATTGCAGCTGATGGGCAAATTGTAGGAATTGCACCAAAGGCAAAAATTCTAGCTTACAAAGTTTCTGAAGATGGTGAAGGTGTATCATCGGAGCTAATCACAAGAGCAATTGAAAAGGCAATTGAGGATGAAGCTGACATTATCAATATTAGTTTGGGAGTAAACAAAACAAATTCCAAGATTGATCGTGCAGTTAATCAAGCATTAGATAAGGAAATTTTTGTTGTAACTGCTGCAGGAAATGACGGACCAGGACTAAAATCAATTGGTAGCCCAGGAAGAAACTTGGGCTCTGTAACTGTTGGAGCAACATACAACAATCTCACATCTAGTCTAGTTGCAACATTAGAGATTGATGAAAAACCATATACAGTAATTCCGATGGTCGGTTCTAGCAAATTAGATGAGCCAATTACTGGAAAGATAGTTTCTGCAGGTTATGGGAAAATTGAAGACTTTGAAAATATCGATGTAAGGGATGCCATAGTGATTGTTGAGAGAGGAAGTGATGTTGAAGGACAACTGTTGTATTTTTCAATCAAAGAAACAAATGCAGCCAATGCAGGTGCTAAAGCATTAATTGTTTACAATAATAATCCAGAAATATTTTTAGGAGAACTGATTCATGAATTTATCGAAGAAGGATACACACCAAGAATTCCTGTCGTATCAATAGACAGAGAAGAAGGGCTGGAAATCAAAGAATCAATCACAGAAAAAAGCAGTGGAATTTTGGAACTGTTTTACAATCCAGACTTTGTGGCACATTTTAGTTCCAGAGGACCAGTATCACCGTTTTACATAAAACCAGAAATTGTAGCTCCTGGAGCATACATCAACACCACACAAAACAATGCAGCATACAACTTTACCAGCGGAACAAGCTATGCAGCACCACATGTCAGCGGAGCAGCAGCTCTCTTGCTTCAAAAAAACCCAGAACTCCACCACCATGAAATCAAATCCCTTCTACTCACCACAGTCAAGCCTGTATCAGATGCCTATGGGCAGGAATTCTCCATTCATGAGGCTGGTGCTGGAAGGCTAGACATTGGAAATGCTTACAATGCTAAATTAATCATAGAGCCGCCAAACTTTGTTGCCATTGCATCATCAGATAACAACCTGGTCCAAAAACAATTCAAGCTAAAATCAATAGATGGAACTTGGGATGGTTTTGATGTGACATTTGATGGACCAGAATTCATAAAATTTGAAGGTGAACTTGCAGATGAGTATATTTTGAATGTTAGAATGAGTATGCTGGAGGATAATTTTGGAGAGCATGAAGGAACAATGATGATCACACATGAAGGGACACAATATAGAATTCCATTTTTACTACAATACACACAGGGTTCAATTTCAGTAAACGAGAATAATGGAAAACTATCCTTTGATGTTTTCCATCCAGATGAATGGAGTTTTGTAAAAATTTCTGTAATCAATAGCAAAGACGGAATAGAACACACTACAACTACAACACCAGGAAAGACTGCAAAGATTGATGTTTTTGGAAATGGCCAGTATTGGATTGATGCAAAGATTAGAGTAAACGGAACAACATCAAATGCATACAATGTAATTGAAATAACTTCATTAAATGGTAATCAACCAATATCATTTTTTGATATTCCAGAAAGACAGATTGGAATAATTAGTATTGTTATAATTGGAATTGCAGTATTTGGTTTTCTTAAACGAAGATAAGATTACTTTGGTAGTTTAGGACCTGCCTCTACAATATCTGGTGAAACATTTTCAAACTTTGTAAAGTTTTCAACAAACATCTGAGCTAGTTTTCTTGCAGAGAGATCATACGAGTCTTTGTCAACCCAAGTATTCTTTGGATCTAAAATTTCAGATGGAACTCCTTCTACCTCTACAGGAATATCAAGATTAAACAAATCATCATGACGATACTTTACAATATCAAGAGCTCCTGAAAGTGCAGCAGTTACCATGGCACGACTATATTTTATTTTGATTCTTTTGCCAACACCATATGGGCCACCAGACCAACCGGTATTAACAAGATAAACTACAGTATTGTGCTGATTGATTTTTTCTCCAAGAAGTTTTGCGTAAACTGATGCTGGTCTAGGCATGAATGGAGCCCCAAAACACTGAGAAAACACTGATTTTGGCTCTTTGATTCCTCTTTCAGTTCCTGCCAATTTACTGGTGTATCCGGACATAAAGTGGTACATTGCTCCTTCTTTGGTCAATCTTGAAACAGGAGGCAATACACCCAAAGCATCTGCAGTCAAAAATACAATCACTTTAGGATTTCCACCAACACTAGGAATTACTGCACCTGGAATGAAATCTAGTGGATATCCAACACGTGTATTTTCTGTTAGTGTGTTATCATCATAGTCTGGAACGTTATCTTTTAGGACAACATTTTCTAAAAGAGCACCTGGTTTGATTGCATTCCATATTTCAGGTTCTGCCTCTTGAGAAAGGTTGATACATTTTGCATAACATCCTCCTTCAAAATTAAATGTCCCATTATCAGACCAACCATGTTCATCATCACCAATTAATTTTCTATTAGGATCTGCTGATAGAGTTGTTTTTCCAGTACCAGACAAGCCAAAGAACAATGCAGTGTCTCCTTTTTCACCAATATTAGCAGAGCAATGCATTGGGAATATCCCACGGTCAGGTAAAAGGAAATTCATTACACCAAACATTGACTTTTTCATCTCGCCGGCATACTCTGTGCCACCAATCAAAACAATCTTTCTTGTCAAGTCAATAAGAATAAAGACATCAGTTCTGGTTCCATCAATTTCTGGATCTGCAACAAAATCATTAATGCATAAAATTGTAAATTCCGGTTCGTGTTTTTCTAATTCTTCACTATTTGGTCGAATAAACAAATTGCTTGAAAACATACTCTGCCATACATGATCATTGATTACTCTAATTGGTAATCGGGTTTCAGGGTCTGCACCTACAAAACCATCAAAAACAAAAAGTTCCTTGTTGTCAACAAAGTCTTTCATCTTTTCAAAAAGTTTCTCAAATTTGCCGCTTGGGAACTGGTGGTTGATTTTGCCCCAATCGATGGTGTCATGGGTTTTATCATCATATACGATAAATCGATCATCAGGGGATCTACCAGTATATTTTCCAGTATTTACTGAAAGTGAGCCTGTAGAGTTTACGACTCCTTCTTTTCGCTCAACTGCCAATTTTACCATTTCATCAACAGAGAGGTTTCTGTGGACTTTGGCAGGATTAATTCCAAAGGCAGTTAATTGGGATGAAAATTTTTCAGTTGCTGCAGTACCAACTACTTGGGTCAGAGGATATTGCCTCCAAAATTATTGTATCTAATCCCAGGCTGGTTCATGAGATATTCGATCCGCCCAAAGTTTCCTTATTATCTTTTTCTTATACAGAATTTTTTCTTGTCTAGGAACGTATTTATTCCAAAATTCAAGACTCAAATTCATGACGATCAACAAGGATCTGCTTGCAAAGAGAGAAGAGGCAAAACAACACAAGCCAGATTTTATCAGACCAGAAAGTTGGCGTTACGTTAGACTTCAAACCAATTGGAGAAAACCAAAAGGTATTGATCATCATCAAAGAAAACAAAAAAGCAGAGGCCGTCCAGGTCTAGTTAAGGTTGGATATGGTGGACCAAAAGCTGCAAGAGGATTACATCCATCAGGATTTACAGATAATTTAGTTTACAATCTAAGTGATTTAGAAAAACTTGACCCAAAGAAAGACGGAGTCAGATTTGGACATAGTGTTGGTACTAAAAAGAGAAAAGAGATTATCGTAAAAGCAATTGAGAAAAAATTTAAAATTTTCAACGCGAGAGTGAGTGCAAGTGGTAGTAAATCTTAGAGCTAAAAAGAGACTCGCAGCCAGAGTTACTGGTGTAGGAGTTCATAGAATTAGATTTGATACAGACCACCTAGACGATATTGCAGATGCAATTACTAGAGAAAATATCCGTAGTCTTATCACTGCAAATACAATTAAAATTAAATCATTTACTGGTACTTCTAAAGGAAGAGCTCATGATAAGAAAGCTCAGAAAAACAAGAGAGGTACAACTCAAGGTTCCAAACAAGGACGAAAAGGTGCAAGAGTTGGTAAAAAGGAAGTCTATGTAGCAAAGGTTCGTTCATTGAGACGATTACTGAAAATTGCAAAAGACAGAAAGGACTTGACCAATCCTGAATTTTGGGCCCTATACAAAAAAGTCGGTGGTAATACAGTTAGAAACAAAGCACACCTTCGACTTTTGATGGACGAAATCAGAGAGAAGAGAAAAGATTAGAAGCGATATAGTTTATTTTCAAAATCTACAATTTTTCCGCCTTGGATTTTTACTCCTTCATCTGTTAGCATTTTTGTTTTGACATCTGGACCATAGTCAAAACCACCAAGTTTTCCTGTAGACATTACAACTCTATGACAAGGAATGATTACAGGGTATGGATTTTTGTTCATTATTCGTCCTACTGCACGTTGTCCGTTTTTGAGTCCAACAGCTTTTGCTAGTTCTCCATAAGTTGTGATTTGGCCTTTAGGTACTTCGGCTAGTTTTTTGTAAATTTTTTTCTCTAAAGTATTCACAGTTTGATTACCTCAAGATCAGTAGTTTTTAGAAGTTCTAGAACTTTTTGTTTTTGCGAACCCAAACCCTTCCAATCTAAAAGAGCAAATTTTGCCATA
>JABDOO010000052.1 GCA_013043295.1 Candidatus Nitrosopumilus sp. | reverse complement strand
AACAATATCTAAAATAATCAAGACACCACTCATGAAACATTACATCATCTGAATAGAACATCTCAGTTAGATCAGCCTCTCCATCAAGGGTAGGGAACATTAAACAAGCTTCTTTTTCATTGAGAATTACAACAGTTTGGACATTTTTTTCCATCTTTCTTTCAATTAAGCCCTGTTCCATTAATTTATCAAATCCTAGTTTTTTCAGCAATGCCTTTCTTCCCTTAGGAACTACTGCAGATTCCGAAAAAATATAATTAAATTTTATGCCTTTTTTGACTTTTTTAATCAAGGGCTCTATAAGATCAAGTGGAACTTCAGATAGTACCTCATAGATGTATTCATTTGAATTAGAATAGATGCTTTTCCATTGCTCTAATACTTTGGATATGCCCTTGATATACTGACCATTTGCAAGCTGGCCACAACGCATTTGGAATTTATGGGGAACTTCTCCAAAATTATGCTCTTCAAAGTATTTTCTATTTTGAGAAATAAACACCAAAGATGGCACTTGTGTGCAAACGGTACTGCCAAATGTAGTCAAAGTGTAGGTACCATCGGTCTTCTTTTCTATCAAACCACTCTGCTCTAATCGTGTAAAATTTCTATGAACTTCTTGTTTTGTGGCATCAATCTCCTTTGCAACAGCAGTCGGGGTTGAATTCTTTTCCAATAGTTTGAATAGAATTTGCATTCTTTGTGGACTAGCTAAATCAAGAACATAGTTTGCAGTTTCATCAAAGAGATCTTCCATCGATATTAGTCCTCAATACGAGATAAAAATGATTACAGAAGATTACTCGATTACCTGAATAAGATCTTTGAGTTTTCTTCTAGATTTTGGAGGTTTTTTCTTATCAGGGTAACCAATACAGAGAATTGATGAAGGTCTTAATTCAGTGCCCAAAATAGTTTTAACTTTTTCTTCATCAAACATTCCTATCCAAATGGTACTAAGGCCAACGCCAGAAGCTGCCAATAATGAAAAACTAGCGGCAATTGTTGCATCCTGTAAAGAGAATTTTTCTAAAATATTTGGAGGAAACTTTAGTTTTACTCTTTCAGGGTCAATGCAGAAAACCAAAACTACGGGTGCATTGACATAGGGTTGATTATTAGCAGCCTCTACAAGAGCCTCTTTTGTTTTTTGGTTTTTGATTAAAAATACTTGAAAGCCTTGAAAGTTGCCTGCAGTTGGAGCTACGTCAGCTGCAGACAATATTTTATCAACTTTCCAGTCTTCAACTTTGGTTTTAGAAAATTTTCTAGTTGAACGACGAGTAGAAAATACTCTAAACAAATCAGTTGGAGAAAGGTCTTGTCTAATCTTTTCTGGTTCAGAAGAAAGAATTGCCTGGATAAGGGATTGATTAGTCTTTTTTTTATCCAATTCTTTGTTAGGTTCTTTATCATCTCTAATCCATACTGAGGGGTAAAATTCCTTAGTTCCAACATAAACATACTGAGGCTCATGTGGAACCTTTGCGTAATCTAAAATCTGTTTTTGTATTTCACTTGTTTTGACTTCGAGTAGGTCATGATTTGTTAAATTGAACTGTGTCACATCAGAGTTTATTCGAATTATACTAGTTTGATCTTCTAATTCTACTTCACCAGTAGAATTTTTTTTAAACAGTTCGACTAATTGTTCTAATTCATTTTTGTTTAGAATTACGACATCTGTATCATCTTCATCAATTCCCTTCCAAACTATTCTACAACCTTCTTTTGAGGTATATGATGGCTCCACAGTCTGAAAGTCCATAGTGTTTTTCATGTCAAGCGATATAAAAAAGAAATTATGTTGCTAGCCAAAGATTCCGCTAGCAACAGAGTATGCTCCAATGCCAACTCCCATCACTACACCAATTCCCATGCAGAGAAGATCGAATTTTACGACCTTTTTGAAAGGGGCATGAACCATTTTATCCCAGGTTGAGATTTGTTGTGATTTCATGATTATGGTTAGTGTTAGTAGTAGATAGAATCTGGTAAAATCAAGAGGTTACAAGTAAGCTGATTAGCTGACTAGAGTATATCTCATAAAACTACATAATGATTGTATGCGAGAACATATTGTTTCCCTAGACCAGAAAAATATTGTGAATTTTTTTCACAATGTTCTCGCTGTAATTAAAGGAGATAATCACAAATGAGAATAGATAGTTGCAGAAAATGCGGATGTATGTTAGAGACAAGTAAAAAATGCACCATATGTAAGAAGGCATTAAAGTATAGCTGTATGAAATGCAATTTTGAATCAGAAGAGCAGATTCACTCCATTTGCAGATTGGTCGATATGAATAAAGTAACCTTGACATCATAAATTACCACTCATAAAGACATTTGATTAAATGGAAAGTTACTCAATACAATAAATTCCAGAAAAGATGATTTCATCCTGAACCAAGTCAACTTGCATTTTATTTATTATTCATAAAATTCAATTTAAAATTGAGATAAAAATGACATATATCCAAAGCAAATGTCCCTACTGTGATAGTAAAAAACAGATTACTGCAACCCAAACATCATGGCTGATTCATCTTGCCAGCCATAGAGAAGAAATCATAGAGCATCTTGTGGATACTTCTGAATCATGTGAATTTTGCTCATATCCGGAAATTTCTGCTAGTAAAAAGCATGCAGCATCTCACTATAGATGGGCACATCAAAAGCATGAATTGTTAGATTGGGCACTCGATAAGCTTGAAAGCCAAATAGTCATGAGGGAAACATAACCTATGCAAGCCTACGTTCTTGCATCCTGTAAAAGCGGGGACGAGGTTGCCATAATATCTGAATTTAAGGAACTGCCGGAAGTAATTGAAATAAACGGAATTTGGGGCAAGTATGATATTTTTATGAAAATTAAAAATGAAGATCCCAGTAAAATCGACAGCATAATTCAGAGATTACGAAATCATCCAAGTGTCACAGATACACGCACTATGCATGTGCTTTATGGTCAGGGCGGAAGTATTGACGACTAAAAAAAAGAGAAAGAAGTTATTTCCAGAAACAGATGAAGAACGTCCAAAATTTTACTGATAACTCATTCAGGTTCAGATTGTTCATCATCTTTCATCAAACTATCCATAATATGACCATGAGATAATTTTTGGAATACAAAGACAGAATCAGCAATCAGTACTATTGCAATAGCTAAACCTATTCCTGAAATAATAAATGACAAAAATGGCAATACTTCAATGTCTGCAATGTATGGTTGAATTACTGCGATTAATATCAAAATAAGTCCTATAAAGAAAATATTTCGCATCAATCTATGAAGAGGCTTTTCTTCAATTCGTTGAGTGTCAGTAGGGATTAGTTTTGTGGATAAAATATCAGAAATGTTAGTAACAAGTTTTTCAACTTTTCCTAAAAGTGAAATTACAGGATAAATAATTAATAAAATACTGATTATGGTTAACAATATTTCCGGTTCGATGGCCAATGGTATTCCAAGTTGATTAATTAAATTTACAATATCATCATTAAAGTAATCAATAATTGCTAAAATTGCAACTACTATCATCAGGTTTACAAAGAATTTGGGACCGTGATTTTTTACCATTTTATTTAATTGACTATCATCATCAGCTGAACTCATTAATTTATTGAA
Source organism: Candidatus Nitrosopumilus sp. (assembly GCA_013043295.1). Lineage (GTDB taxonomy): Archaea > Thermoproteota > Nitrososphaeria > Nitrososphaerales > Nitrosopumilaceae > Nitrosopumilus. The sequence goes on along the minus strand of JABDOO010000052.1, from coordinate 10,910 downwards.
AAATCTACCAACAATGAAAATAGGATTTAGGATTTTCATAGGAATAAGACTTTCTCTATCTGCAAGAGTTGGCAAAACTTTGAGTAGTAAAGGGATGCAAAGCATTGTTGCTAAAGTTACAAGCATTGTAACTGGATACAGAGTATCTCTAACTGAACCGCTGTCTACAGCCTGCTTTGCCATAATGAATGAAAATTCACCTCTAGGCACCATTGCCGTCCCTACTGTTGATGCACCATGAACATCGTGGCCTCCAATGGTTGCACCAAAGAAATTCCCTACAAATTTTCCAAGAACGGCTAAAATAATGATAGGTATTGAAATCAAGGCAACTTGCGGAATAGCCATAATATTTACAAGCATTCCAATGGACACAAAAAATATCACACCAAAGAAATCCCGTAGTGGTAGAATCTTTTTAGTTATGTGTTCAGAATGTTTTGAGGATGCAATGATCATCCCCATGATAAACGCACCAATTGCAGAGCTCTGCCCTAAAAAGTGTGCAAGTACTGCTAAACCAAAACCTAATGCTAAAGCTGTAATGAATGGAGCCTCAGGAATATCCAAGTCATGAATCTTTTCTAATAGTTTCGGAATAATCTTAATTCCTAAACCTAGTGCAATTACAAAGAAGGTTAAGCTCTGTAAAACTAAAATTCCAATTCCACTAAAATCTAGCTCTGCGCCAGCAGATGCATTACCTAGAATAACTAAAAGTAAAACAGCTGCAAGATCTTCAACAATTAATATCGTGATAACAGTGTCGAATTCTTTAGTTTTGACTAATTTTAGATCCCTCATAATTCTCAGAGATATTGCAGTACTACTGATTGACAAAATTCCTGCAAGGTACAATGCTTCCAAGTGTGACCATCCAAAAGAGAATGCACCAACATATGCCAAGAAAAACATTATTGAAAGTTCAGACATTCCTACAACAATTGCTTTAATTCCAGCTTTGCGTAATTTCTGTAAACTAAATTCTAATCCAAGTACAAATAATAAAATTATAATTCCAAGTTCTGCCAAAAGATTAATCAAGTCTACATCATCGACTATCCCAAGACCATAAGGTCCAGCAATCATTCCGATTAGAATAAACCCAATGATAGTAGGGAATTTTATTTTTTTCATAATTCCTGCACCAATCATACCTCCACCTAGCAATAATGCCAGCAATGCAAGAAAATCAGTAACTTCTACAGTCATAACTTACCTATAACAAATAATTGAAAAAACCAATGAAATATTTTCAAATTCTATCTAAGATCTTTTTCTTTTTCTCAGTAAATTCTTTATCGGTAATAATTCCTAATTCTTTGAGTTTGGCTAATTTTTCTAAAATTTCAAGACTAGATGTGCCATATTGTGTGCCTATCTTGATTCTACCCACGATTAATTCAAAAAAGTAGAAGAAACTATTGATGATTTTCTTAAAATATTTAGGGGATTTCTTGTTAAACCTATTTTTTTGTTCTTTACTCTTTTCTCCAATTTTCAAAGAATTGATTTTTAATGTTTTCAGATAGTCTTGAGACTTTATGAAATCTGAAGCGTTATCAGTAATTTCATTTATCTTTGCAATGGATTCTTTTCCAAAGTCCTTACCTTGCTCAATTGATTGAGAAATAGTATGCGTAGCATCATCAACAAGATTTTCTTGTTTCTTTTTGAGATTTTTTTCAAAACTTTGTGATTTTTCTGTTTTTTTGACCATGGAGGTAGTGTACGTTATTGAATCAAAAAAGGATTATTTTAACATCATCATTGTTAGGATGAACTAATTATTCTGAACTAGGCTTGTTTTTTCATAGTTACTATCATTTAAGAGAACATTGTTTCTAGAGTAATCAACATCTATTGCAATGATTACAGGTTTGTCTTTTATTTTTTTAGCATCTTCCAAAATAACGGAGAATTCTTCAGTAGATTTTGCCACAAATCCTACCGCTCCAAAGCTTTCAGCCAAAGTAATAAAATCAGGATTTGTAAATTTTGTAAATACACTTTTACCAAACTCATTTTTTTGTTTCATTGAAATCATCCCTAAATCTCGATCACACCAAACTATTGTGATGACTGAAAGTTTTAGCCTAACTGCAGTTTCTAATTCCTGAACATTCATCAAAAATCCTGCATCACCACACATTGCCACTACATTTCTATCTGGATAAACTAACTTTGCAGCAATAGCACCAGGAAATGCAAATCCCATTGAACAAAATCCATTTGGAATTATGCAAGTATTAGGTTGATAAGTTTTGTAAATTTTAGAAATCCATAGTTTATGAGCTCCTACATCAGATAAGACAATGTCATACTCACCCATTGCATTTCGAACATCAATAATTAATTTCTCAGGTTTGATTGGAAATGACATATCATCATTAAATGAATCTCGTCGCTCATCAACTTCACGTAAAATTCTCTGAAAGATTTCAGGAATTTCTTTTCTTGGAAATATATCTAATTCAGGGTGCTGTTTTGTTTGCAGCTCTAATTCTTCCAAAATTGCATCTACGGCATATCCTATATCAGAAACAATCTCAACAATTGGTCTGTAATACGTGTAAACTTCAGACGGAGTAAAATCAATGTGTATGATTTTTTTATTCAAATCCAGGTTCCAATTTTTTGGACTATATTCAACAAGATCTACACCTACTGCAATTACTACATCAGCTGATTTTATAGCAAGTAATGCATGATCTGCATCCTTTATTCCAATAGTATGCAAATGCAGTGGGGAATCATCTGAAACAACTCCTTTTCCCATAAACGTATTCATTGCGATGATACCTGTTTTCTCTACAAATTTTCGTATGTATGGACTAGCATTTTCTCTAACACAGCCATTTCCAAGAAAAATTATGGGATTTTTTGCATGAAGAATTAATTTTACTGCATGTTTGATTAATTCCTCATTTGCTCCTGATCTAAAGAGAGGTTGTGGTTCAATTGGAGGTATATCAGCCTCACGCTTTGCAATATCTTGAGGTAATTCAATATGTACAGCTCCTGGTTTTTCTTGCAGGGCAATTTTGAATGCACGTCTAACAATTTCTGGGATATTTTGAGGATTACGAATAGACCAATTCCATTTTGTAATGGGCTTAAACATTGTAATTGCATCCATGTTTTGATGAGATTCTTTATGTAAAAAATGAGTATCAGTTTGCCCAGTTATTGCAAGTAATCTAGATCTGTCCATATTTGCATTTGCAACACCTGTAACAAGATTAGTTGCACCAGGTCCCAAAGTTGCAAGACATACTCCAACTTTACCTGTCAATCTTCCATACACATCTGCCATGAAAGCAGCGCCTTGCTCATGCCTAGTTAAAATAAATTTTATTTTTGATTCAGCTAAAGACATCATAAAGTCTGCATTTTCTTCACCAGGAATTCCAAAAATATATTCAACACCTTCATTTTCTAAACATTTTACAAATAGATCCGAAGCTTTCATTTTAATTCTTTATCAGTTTTTTATCCATGAGATATATCCTTTCCACAGTGGGGGCAAGTGTTGTTTGTCTGTTCTTTTTTCTTACGTAATTCTTCACTAAATGCAGATGCCATAATTCCTGTTGGAATTGCATATACTGCGATCCCAATTACTGCAACACCTGCAGCAATTAGTTTTCCGGCAATTGTAACTGGATATACATCGCCATACCCTATAGTAGTTAAAGTGACAATACCCCACCACATTGATGCAGGAATACTAGAAAATACCTCTGGCTGTGCCTCGTGCTCAGCGTGATACATCAAACTTGAAGCAAAAATCAATACAATAAAGAGTATAAAAAATGCAACAGCCAAGTCTCCGGCTTTGGCTTTGAAAACAGCACCCAAAGTTTGCATAGGTTCAGAATATCTAGAAAGCTTGAATAATCTAAAGAGTCTCAATAGACGGATTATTCTAATGAATCTAGTATCAGTAATCACAAAGGGCAAGAAGAATGGGAGTATTGCAGCTAAATCAACTAGCATCATAGGTGAAACTAGTAATCTAAGCAAACCAAATTTGGAATTGTTGTATTTGGGATTTAATTTGTAAATTAAAATTCTTCCAATATATTCACCAGTAAAAATAATTATTGAAAAAACTTCAAATGGCGTAAATAAATATCCATATTGATCCAATACAGATTCTTCTGTTTCAATAATTACTACAATTACATTTACAGTAATCAAAGAAATAATAAAAATTTGGAAACTCTTTGTTAGTTTATCATTTGTTGTTCCTTCTAGAATTTCATATGCTCTTTGTAAAGCCCGATTAGTCATAAATTACCTCAAAGAATACAAAGAGTTTGTGATAGACGTTATTTTTACAGAAATTCAGGTTAAATCCATCTCTTTTTCTTAAACCAAGCAAGCATTATGACTGAAATAATTGCCATTGCAGTAAGCATAACAAAATAGCTTCCCTCCCATTGCAACTCTGGAACATATGAGAAATTAGTTCCATAGATACCAGCTATGAATGTAATTGGAATGAAAATTGCAGCAATAATTGTCAAAGTTTTCATTACCTCATTCATCCTATTACTTACACTTGACAAGTACGTGTCAAGCATACCTCCAATTACATCTCGTAGTCCTTCAATGGAATCAGTAACCTGAACAGTATGATTATAGACATCACGAAGATATGTTCTAGTGTAATCAGTGATTAAAGCAGTTGGATCACGCTCTAGTGAATTAATAATTTCTCGTCCTGGCCAAATTGCTTTTCTTAAAGATATCATTCTTCGTTTTAGAGTTTGAATAGTTTGCATAGTTTGAGGGGTAGGATTTTGCATTAATTCTTCCTCTAAATCTTCAGTAATGTCACCAATCTTTTCAATTACAAGGAAATAACTGTCAATAATTGCATCAACGAGGGAGTAAGCAAGATAATCAGTCTTGAGCTTTCTAATACTGCCTGAATTTTCTCTTAATCTCTTTCTTATGTTATCAAAAAAGTCATCAGCAATTTCTTGAAAGGTCAATACATGGTTTTCTGCCAAAAGAATTGAAATTTGTTCCAAGTCCAGTTTACCAGTTTGGGAATTATAGTGAGGCATTTTTAGCATTATCAAGATATGATCATCATGAATTTCTACAGATGGTCTTAATTCAGTATTCATAATGTTAGACTGATGTAATGAATGAATTCCAAAATTATCTCCAAAAGTTTTGATGATGTTTGCATCATGAACCCCTACTATGTTTACCCAAGATACATTAGATTTATTTTTAGATTCTAAACATTCTTCAATCGTCGCATCATTAACTTCATTAATATTTTCAGCATCATACTCGATTAAATTTATTTGAACTTTATCGACTTTTTGTTCTCCAACATGAATTAGTGCGCCAGGTCGCTGACCAATAGTTGAAGATAGAGTTGTTTTCTGAGTTTTAGTTTTATTGAATACTTGGGTAATGTTTGTTATATCTTGTAATCCAATATCTTTTGTAATTTCTTTGACTTTGGATGTTTTGCTTGCAACGCCGACAATTATGAAGCCAGCCATAATTGAAAAAAGAATACTAACAGTTAACGGAGTAAAATCACCTATTAATGCGGCTTCATATATTGCAGATACATCAGTTTTAGAACCAGTTTCTACAATTAATCCTATAACAGTATCTAACAAGAAAAACAGAAATGATATTGAAGCACCGATAATTATTGCAGTTAAAGCAGTAATCTTTGGAGGGATTTCAATATCTTTTTCTCCCTTGTATGGGGACAGATATTTTTTGTATCTAATAATTAGCAAGGCCATTACAGTTATGATTATAGTTGAAGCAATCCACCAAGCTACAAGCCAAGGGCCTTCTTGGGATTCAATTAGTTCAACCCCAGAGATAAGATCTTGAATATTACCTGTCAGAGGTAATGAAAGCAACGAGGTTGCAATACCAATAACAATTTGATACAAAAAAGCAAAAGTAAAACCATAAACAAGTCTATTTGCAATTATTCCAATTTTGTCTCTCAAACTAAAGACCTTCCATACTTATCAAAATAACAATTTAATCTTAACAAAGGTTTCTACTTGAGGCTAATTGATTAAAAGATAAAAAATTAGATTTTTTTATTTTAGACAAGGTAAATTCCAGCATCAAAAAATTAGTTTCCTGAACATTTGTAAATTACAGATGCCAATAATGAAGCTCTTTCTACTACACTATCATGAACAATGTATTCTTTAGGGGAACGATAGTAATTACCTAGAGCACCAAATCCATCTAAAGCTGGTAGTCGGACAGGCACGTTGCTAATATCAGAAGACAGGAATTGAGAGTGTTTTTTAATTTTGATTTCATGCTTTTTGGCCAATTCTTCTACTAGTTTATAGAATTTAGTGTCAGAAGGCTCTTCTAATACAGGGTGTCTAGTTTGAATTTTATTTATTGCAACACCAAGTTTTTTAGAATTTGTTTCACGTTTTTTCATGATAGCTTTAATTTTTGCATCCAGTTGCTCACCAAGTTTTTCTGTTTTGTAACTACATGTTAATGCCAAAGTTGCATAGTTTGGAGTATGTCCATGAGAGCCTTGTGCAACAACAGATGTTGTACTTAACTTGTAGTTTTTCTCATCTTTTGATAGCTTGTCAAGTGCGGCCAATTTTTTCCCTAACACAGGAATAATTCCATGCAAATTTGAAATGGACTCATCATCAGTAGAAGTAAATCTAATTTGATAATCACTTCTACCATAACAGGTTGTAATTATACCACCATCAACACTACCAGACTTTAATCCAAGAATGTATTTTGATTTTTTAGAAATTTCTTCAATTAGTGAACTGCTATATCGTCCACCTAAACTATCATCAGTGGTAAGCAGTACACCACATTTTATTTTTTTAAGTCTCTTTGAAAATCTTAATGCATGAAGTGCCCCCAACATTACTACTAGTCCACCTTTACTTTCAGCAGTACCAGAACCCACAATCTTATCACTGGTTTCATAGTAGGGTATCAAGTCATTTGGACCATAATGCGTATCAAGATGAGATATGAATAAAACGTCATTATTAGCATCTGAATGATTTTTGAAATAATGGAAATCACCAACATCTGTTTGCTTGTAAACCTGTTCATTAAATCCAAGATGGGCCATTCGTTTGGATATTTTTGTGCCTAAATGATTTACATTTTCTAAATTGTAAACGTGTGTGTTTAGATTGACATAATCTTTTAGAGTGTCTTTTAAGCTCTGCAAATGACTTCGCAAATAAGTTCGTGAAACAACACGTAATGGTTGAGTTAAATCAGATTCATCCTCATGATGCTGAATTGTAGAACCAAAGTATCGAATTACTGCGACATCCAAAATTTTATTGACTAGTGATTCATACGTATATCCTGCAGTTTTTCCAGCATGGAAAAATGAACCTCCAGTTCCAAGACTTGCCATTGAATTTAATTCAAGAATGTATAGATTTTCATCTTTATCCATTCTAAAATCAACTCTAGTGTAGTCATTTAGTCCTAAAGCAGAAAATGCATCTTTGCACATTTGCATCATCTCTTCGGTTTTTTCTTTGGATAATTTTGCAGGACATGTTTTTTCAACTCCTCCTTTTTTCTTTTTATCAGTAATAGTTTGAATTTGATCAGGATTGTCTAAATTAATTTCAACTATTGGGAGAACTTCGATATTTGGATGATTTCCTAGTAGACCTACTGCAAACTCTCTTCCGGAAATAAATTGTTCTACCAAAATATCCTGTTGAAATTTTTCAATTTGTACTTTAACTGCAGCTCTTAGGTCAGGCCAATTATCAACAACTTCCATACCCATAGAGGTTGATTCAAGTTTTGGTTTGACAATAACTGGAAATATTAAATCATCGTGTTTATCTTCAGGAGTCCTAAATACCCAGAATCCAGGGGTTGGAATTTTATTTTTCTGCAAAATAATTTTTGTCATCACTTTGTCTTGAACGATTGCATGGCCTGCGGGACCTGAGCCAATGTATGGGATTCCAAGCATTTCCATCATTGCTGGAACGTGAGTGTACCTATTCTGGCCTTGTATACCATATGCCATGTTAAACACCATACCAGGATTCTCACCTGCAACTACCTTAGGCATAAATTCACGTAGTTCATCTGCAAGGTGAATATCACCTTCAACTACTTTGACAGTATGTCCACCTTTTTCTAATGCTCTAGCAACACGTTCTACAGCCTTTGAGCTATAGTGTTCTTTGGTTGTCATTCCAAAAACGTTGATTACATCATTAGGATCAATTTTATTTTCATTATAGATTAATGCAACTTTCATAATTACAAAAAGTAGTTTTTTAAAGTATAAAACTTGATCCTAAGAAACAAAAAGAAAACATCTAATTGATTTCATACAAAACCAAGTCAAATACAGATTGGTCTTTAAGTAAAATACATGATATGTTTTCATGGCTGATATAGATACAAGCGCAATTATTGGCAATAATACAAAGATGGAAGACAGTACAGTTGTAGAAGGAGATGCACATATTGGAGACAATTGTGTGTTAGCAAGTAAAGTAGTAATTGAAAAACATGCAATTGTTGGAAATAGTGTAACTATGGGAGAACACTGTGTTGTAGAAAGAAAAGTAAATGTTGGTAACGATTGCGTATTAGGTAAACATGTAGTTATTGAAGGCGGAGCTACTGTAGGTAACGGAGCTAAAATTGGAGATGATTGTGTTTTAGAAAAAGATACAACAGTACCAGAAGGTGCTAGCATTCCAATGGGTACAGTACTTTCAGCAGGAAAAACATTTCCTGAAGGTACAACACTAAAAGCTAAATACCAAAACAAATAGGATTTGAAGAAAATGAATTTTAAATATTCTTCACTTCCACTCTTTATATTAAATCACATTAAATAATTATCATGACTGAAATAGACTCTACTGCAAAAATAGGAAACAATGTAACTATGGATGATAGTGTAGTTGTTGAAAAAGAGGCAGTTATTGGAGACAATTGTACATTTGGTAAAAAAGTAATGATAGAAAAAAAGACAGTTATTGGAAGTGGTGTAAAACTGGGAGATGGGTGTGTGATTGAGAAAAAAGTTCGCATAGGTAATGATACTGTACTAGGAACTAAAGTTGTAGTCACAAAAAAAGCAGTTATTGGAAGAGAAGTTACGATAGGAGACAATGCAATGTTAGAGAAAAACTCCATAGTTTTAGATAATGCAACAGTTCCAGAAGGAGCTCTCATCAAAGAAGATACGACATTTCCAAAAGATAAAAAAAACTAAAATTTTTAGAAAAAATATTCTGTTTAATTAAAAATAAAATAATCATGAAAGACAATCACTCTTTAAATAAAAATACCCTCAATAATCATTATGACAAACATTGATCCAACTGCAAAAATAGGAAAGAATGTAACTATGGATGATAGTGTGGTTATCCAAAATGGAGTCTACATAGGTAATGATTGTACATTTGGCAAAAAAGTAGTGATAGAAAAAAAGACAGTTATTGGAGATGGAGTAAAATTAGGCGACGGATGTGTAATCGAAAAGCATGTCAACATTGGTAATGATTGTGTATTTGGAACAAAAGTTGTAATTGAAAAACAGACAATCGTTGGAAAGAGTGTAACAATGGGAGACAATATTGTGATAGAAAAAAATGTCACTATTTTAGATAATACAATGTTATCATCAGATACAGTAATTGAAGCAGGAAATACTTTTCCAGAAGAATAGAAATGAAAAGATCAATTCAGTTAATAGTTAAAGGAATGAGAAGAATCAGTTGAAAAAAATTAAAGAAATTTTAAAGTTTTTCTTGAATGAAAAAAGGACAAACCAATAAAACGAAAATGACTAATTTGAACATTGAAAAAATTGAATCATCATTTACACCTACAGAAAATCAAAAATGCTCAAAATCTAAACATGGGATGGTATCATCAGCATTTCCTGATGCTACAAAAGCAGGAGTTGCAATGCTCCAAAAAGGTGGTAATGCAATTGATGCTGCATGTGCCACTGCAATCGCATTAGGTGTTTGTGAACCTCAAGCCTCTGGATTAGGAGGTCAATCATTAGCACTACTCCACATTAACGGGAAAACTATTGCTCTTGATGGTTCAAGTAGAGCACCATCTCTTGCACATGCATCATTTTTTGAAAAACGCTCTACAAGATTTGTAGGATACAAGGCCACAACAGTTCCAAGCACTCCTGCCGTTATTGGATATCTAAATGAACACTATGGTAAATTAGATTGGGCAACAATAGTCGAGCCCTCAATTAGAATAGCAAAACGAGGGTATAGGATTACAAAATTACAGCATGACATTCAAGAAAAAAATCTGAAAAAATTTTTACGAGTAAAATCAAGATCAGGTGCAAAATATTTTCTAAAAGATGGACTTGTTCCTTATGATGAAGGTGATTTATTTATTCAAGAGGATTTATGTGAACTTCTAAAACATATGAGTGATTTTGGATATAGAACATTTTATCATGGAACAATAGCAAAAAAAATTAATGAAGACATGAGAATTAACGAAGGATTTCTTCATGCTGATGATCTTGCATTAATTCCAGAACCAATTGAAAGAAAACCAATTTCAAGAAACTACAGAGACATGGAAATTATCACTATGCCACCGCCAACTGCCGGTAGAACTTTACTATTAGTTCTAATGATGTTAAATAATATTTCATCAGAATTTATTCGTAGTTCAAAACCCGATTCATATCATTTTGTGGCTGAAACATTTCGAAAAGCCTTACTCCACAGATCTCAAAGACCATATGATCCAAATACATATCATCAAACTAGAGATAAAACACATCTCAGTACAAATTTTGCAAGAACACTTGCAGGATCAATTAGGAATATGGTCGACCCAACTCTACCTCTTGAAGAGCCATC
>JABDOO010000016.1 GCA_013043295.1 Candidatus Nitrosopumilus sp. | reverse complement strand
CTTGTTTTTACTGATGAGCCACTACCCAATTCAACTAGGCGAAAATCATCATCCAGAAAGAAAGGTAATTCTTTTTGTAATTGCTTAAGAATGGAAATTTCTGTTCTTGTAGGGTAATATTCAGGAGTTGAGCATATTTTTTCAAATATCTCAGAGCCTTTTTTGTCATAGAAGAATTTTGGAGAGATAAACTTGGATTCACGACTAAGGCTGGATGTAATCTCTTCGGCAAAGGTCTTTTCAATTTGTGTGGCATGAGGTTTGAAATACTGTAGTTTAGAATCAATCACATATTTTTTGTAATCATGATTTTTTTGGATAATATCAGTCAAGTATTAGTTCGGTTGTTATTTGACATAAATGCTTTATCCCAATATTTTATGCGTAAATCATATTTCTTGATATACCTCTTAGTGATACGATAGTTGTTGGATGAGATTCTAAAAGTTGAACATTTGAAAAAATATTTTACTAAAAAAGGAATGTTTGGAAAAAAATCATCTACTGTCAGAGCAACAGATGATGTTTCATTTTCAATTAAAAAAGGAGAGGTGTTTGTATTAGCAGGCGAATCAGGTTCAGGCAAATCAACAATTGCAAAATTGATTCTTAAATCTATAGAATCAGATTCTGGAAAAATTTACTTTGAAGGGAATGAAATAGATTGCAAGAAAGAGAATTTAGCAAAAATCAGAATGAATTGTCAAATGATTCATCAAGACCCATACGATTCCATCAACCCAAGAATGAAAATCGGAGATATTGTCTCTGAACCATTAGAGATTCACAACATTGGAAATAAAGAAGAACGAAAGAGGAGAGTAACTGAAGTTTTGCAAGAAGTAAAACTAGAGCCGGCAGGAGATATTGCAAAAAGATACCCACACATGTTATCAGGAGGGCAAAGACAAAGAGCAGTGTTAGCTAGAGCATTAGCATTAAAACCCAAAGTGATTATAGCAGATGAACCAGTATCAATGCTGGATGTATCAATTAGAGCAGAAATGTTAGAATTAATGCACGATTTACAGGAAAAATACGATATTTCGTTTATCTACATCACTCATGACTTGGCCACTGCAAGATATTTCGGACAACGAATTGGTATTTTGTATATGGGTAAAATTGTAGAGATTGGGCCTATTGACCAAGTGTTGGATTCCCCAAAACATCCATACACACAGGCACTTATAGATGCAATTTCAGAGCCAGATCCTGAAAACCTACACAGAGAAAGGAAGATTCGAATTAACGAACCTATAGATATCGATGTCTATCAAGGATGCAGATTTAGAGCAAGGTGCCCCTACGCAATTGAGAAATGTATCAGTGAGCCACAACTAGAAAAAATAAACGAAGAACATTATTCAGCATGTTTTGTAAAACTAGATTAGGATGTTTTTACAGATGGCATACGTTTGTCTTTGTATGTAACAACATTTGAAACTCCATTCTTTGGAAATACACCATAGATTAGTTTGGCTTTTTGAATTACGGAATCTTTCAATGAAACCATAATGAATTGACTTTCTTTGGATCTTTCTTCTAAAATTTTTGCCAATCTTTCAGAGTTTGGAGCGTCAAGGTGTGCATCAACTTCATCAAACAAGTAAAATGGAGATGGCTTTAGCTTTTGTAAAGCAAGAACAAATACGATAGCTGCTAATGTTTTTTCACCACCACTGATTGATGTTGATTCTCTTTTTGGTTTATTTGGGAATTGGATTAGATAAGAAATTCCAGAATTAAAGATATCATCCTCGTTTTGTAATTCTAACCAAGCGTTGCCATCAGTCATTTTATTGAAGATCAATCTGATTTCTTTATCGACTTTATCAAATGCATCTAAGAAAGTTTGACGTTTATCTTTCTCAATATCTTCAATGAATTTTACAATAGAGTTTCTTTCTTCCTCAAGGGAATTCTTTCTAGTAGACATTGAACGATACCCATAAGATACTTCAAGATAGGTTTCAGGAGCTTTGGCATTTAATGCGTTTAGTGATGTTAATTCAGCAGTCAATCCTTGAACAATAGATTCAACATCAAAAGTTTCCATATCCTTATCGAATCCAAATGCAGAAAGTAATTGTTGCAATTTAGTTTCTTTCTCAATTAAATCATGTAAATCACGATTCAGAGAATCAGATTGTCGTTCAATGGTATTGATTTGCTTTGTAAGTTCCTTGTCTTTTTCGGTTAGAACTTTTAATTTATCATCATACTCTTTTAATTGTCCAATAGAAGAGCCAGAAGTAGAAATTAATTCTTGTTCTTTTTCTCTTAATTTAACCAGAATTTCATTCTTAGATTCTTTTTGTATTTCTAATTCTTTTATCTTAGTTTCTAATTCTTCTTGTTCAGACTTTAAAGAATTCTCTTCATCATGAAGACGATTTGATTGTGATTTTTCCCTATTATCTTGAGTTTCCATAGTTGTAAGTTGAGATGATTTGTCACGATACTCATTCATTATGACAGTGTGTAATTTTTCAACTTCGGTTTTTTTGACATTAATTCTCTGTAATTCACTTGCAATTCTAGATTCCTCACCACTTGCATAGTTTTGTTCAACAATAGAAATTCTATCAATGAGTGATTCAATATGAGATTCATTTGTACTTACTTCAGATTCAATAATATTATTTCTAGATGTCAAGTCTGAAATTCTCTTTGTTAGTTGTTCTCTCATGTTTTGTGCCGATGAAATTCTAGATATCAGGTTGGAATAATTTTCAGTAGCTGATGACAAAGATTTTTCAGACAGGGAAAGCCTATCAGAATTTGATTGGATTGAATTATCTAATTTTTTAATTTCTTGTTTTTTGTTTAACATAACTTTTTTGACCAAACTGATGGATTGAAACAGACCTTCAATGTCACTGCTCAAAGAAATCAATTTTGTGAGTTTTGATATTTTTGAATTGTTATCAATTACAACACTACTGCCTTTAGGCTCAAAGAATTCACCACCCATAGTTACTGCTTTGTAACCTGATTGAGAAACGCTGTAAGCAGATTCCCTAGTATCAGTAAGCACAATATTGCCAAATAGGAAGGTTTTGAGAGCAGAATAGGCAGGATTACACTTTACATGATCTGACAAAACCCCTAAAACTCCGGGTTTTTTTGGTAGGTTAAGTTTGAATTTTGGGATTGCATCAAGTGGAATAATTTTTAGTTTTGGAAGTTTTTTGTTTCTTGCAACTTCAGCAATACCAAGTAGAGTTGCAAAGTCTTTAACAACAATTGCTTTGATCCAATCAGAGCTAACGGCTAAAACAGAGCGCTCATATTCTTTATCCCAAGAAATCATTTCGTAAACCAAACCTTCAATGCCAAGACTTTCTGCATCTTCTTTTAGTTTTGCAACAGTGTAATCTTCATGCATGAAACCTTTAACAGTTTTAATTTTTGATTCATAACGAGTTGCTTGTTGATCTGATTTTTCTATAATTTGTGCCCACTCATCCATATCATTAAGTATACGTGATTTTTTTGTTTGATATTTTTTAATTCTTGATTTTAATTCAGTAATAGTTGCAGTATTGTTATTCATCAAAGATTCTAATTGTAATTTTGATTTACTTAGTTCTTCAATACCAGAGTTTAGTTCAATTAATTTTATGGAGTTATTTTCAATAACTTTTTCAGACTGTTCTTTTTCGTGTTGTACTTTGGATAGTTTTAATTTGGCATCATTAAGTTGTGTGTTCAGTGTTCTAATTTTTTGATCAATTTCAGATTTTTTTGCAGCAGCTTCAGATTGTTCTGATAAAACTTTTTGTCTTTGAGAATCTACAAGCTCTAATTCTTTACTAATGTTATTTTTCTTTTCATCAGTTTCTTTTATAGAATCTTTGATTTTTTCAATTTGTGATGCTATGTCTGTTCTTGCATTGTCAATTGATTCCAATTCCATTTTCAGTTCCGGAATTCTCAAAGCAATTCTTTCAATTCTCTTTTTAGATGCAGATATTGCACTGTTATCAATTTCATATTGTTCCATTGCAGCAGATATTTCAGCATCCAATGCAGATTTTGTTTGATTGTAAGCATTTGCTTCTCCCATTAGTTTTGATTTTTCAGATTCTAATGACTCAATTTCGATTCTCAATTGTGTTCTTTCTTCATCGAATTTGGTCACTTCCGTGGTTAAAGTGTGTAAAGTGGTCTCTTTGGAGGCTTTTTTACCTGAAATATCCTTCATTTTGTTAGCTGCATCAATGGCTTTGTACCGATTTAGTTCTCGTTCTAAGATATCATGCCTTAATTTTTGATTTCGCTCCTCCTCTAATTCATCAATTCTCTTTTTGATTTCACCCATTTTTGCCAAAGCAATTTCTAATCTCCTATCAGCCTCATCTAGCTGTTTTACAGATTCAGTTTTTTTCTCATCAAAATATGAAAGTCCTATCAAATCTTCAATTGTTTTTCTTTTTTCCTCAGAAGTAAATTCAGATATTCGGGTTACTGTTCCTTGTTGCACAGCATTTAATTGTCCAAGACCAGCATTTGCCATATCAAGTAAATCAAGAATGTGACTTCGGTTTGTTTTCTTTTTATTTAGATAGTATGTATTTTCTCCAGAACCATCCATCTCTCTTGTAATTTCTACAAGATCAGAATCAACAGGGATTTTTCTATCTGAATTATCAAAGTGAACACTAGATCGTGCCATTTTTGGACCACGTCTATTTCCTTCAATATCATGAATTAAAGATCGGAGTTTATCAACTCGCATTACTTTTGGTTTGTTTTCACCCATTGCAAAAATAATTGCATCTAAGATGTTACTCTTTCCAGATCCATTTGGTCCAGATATAGAAACTAGACCAGGTTCAAACTGTACAGTAGTATTCTTAAAACCAAATGATTTGAAACCAAAGATCTCAACTTTTTTTACATGAACCAATGATAATGTTTTGACGATTGGTAGGATAATCGATGGTTAACAAGTTTAGTTGACAGAATTGCATAATTTTTCTTGTTGTGTTATGATATTTTTCGTAGCGGTGCTCTAGTGTAAATAATTTTTTTTATAAATGATCGCAAAATTACGCCTAGTATAATTACTAAGAAATAATTCTAGAATTATGGTTAAGCTTGGGTTAATTCAAACTTCATCACAAAGTAGTAATGAAAAAGGAATTCTTCAGGCAGCAAAAATTTTAAAAAAATTAGGCAGAGCAGATACAGACATTGTATGCCTACCTGAACAGTGGCTAAAAAATAATGAGATCAAAGATTTTGATTTAGAATTCTCAGAGTTTAAGAAAGTAGCAAAAGAATTTTCCATGACAATAATTCCAGGAGCATTTTATAAAGTCACCAAGCAGAAACCATCAATAATTTCTCCAATAATTGGGCCTAAAGGGGATTTTATAGGCAGTCAAGAGAAAATACACCCTTTTGGCTATGAAAGGACAAATGTAAAGCCAGGAAATGAGGCTAAAATTTTCAATACAGCCTGTAAATTTGGAGTGATAATTTGTTATGATATGGTATTTCCCAAAGTTGCAAACACACTTGTGAAAAAAGGGGCCCAAGTGTTATTTTCCCCAAGCAGAATAGTCAGAAGAGGGATTGAGCCATGGCAAATGTATACACAGGTAAGAGCATTAGAAAATAGAGTTCCAATTTTAGCTGCAAATGTTGAAAATCATAGATATGGAGGCAATAGCCTCATCATTGATTTGTCTGAAAATAATAAAGTTGTCACAACCAAAGTAATGAAATTAAACGGACAGTGTGGAAAAAGCAAGGAATTCAATTTAGATATATATCAAAAGAGTCGGAAGAGTAGATTTTCAGATTCAAATGACTTTAAGTGACTAGTCACCAGCAACAAACTTTTCACAAGCAGCTTTTGCTAAAACATCAGAAGTTTGTTCTATAGGATGCTTCATTAAATATGCACTAGCTGGTTTTATTGGTCCACCTACACCCCTATCAAGAGCAATTCTTGCCAATCGAATTGCATCAATTACAATTCCTGCAGAATTTGCCTTATCGTCAACTTCTAGACGTACCTCCATATTGTAAGGAATGTTAGCCCACTGGCGTCCTTCAATTCTCATAAACATTAGTTTAGTATTACCCAAGAATGGAATAAAATCAGAAGGTCCAACATAAATTTGATCATCTTCTAATCTTTCTTTAAGTTGACTTTGAACACTTTCAGTTTTAGATATTCTCTTAGAAGATAATCTATCTTGCTCTTTCATGTTTAAGAAATCAGTATTTCCACCCACATTGATTTGGTATGTTTTTTCAATTTTGGTTCCTCTATCACTACATAATTTGGCTAGTGTTCTATGTACAATTGTTGCGCCAACTTGACCTTTGATATCATCACCGATACATGGAATATTTTTCTCTTCAAACTTTTTTGCCCATTTTTCATCTGATGCAATAAAAGAAGGTATACAATTTACAAATGCAGTATTAGTATCAAGACAAATCTGAGCCCAAAATTCAGTTACCTTATCAGAGCCTACAGGCAAATAAGATACAATAATTTCAACACCTTTCTCTTTGATAACCTGTTTTACCTCTTCTGTTATTTCTTCTACAGATTTTGGATTTTCAATAGGTTTGATTCTATTTTCAACCCAAACCCCCACTCCATCTAATATCGGACTTTCATAGACTTTGGCATCATTGTGTGGCAAATCATCTTTGGCAATCCAATCAACCATGTTTGGGAATGCATAGATTGCCTCATGGAGAGGCTTGCCAACTTTATTTTCACCAACATCAAATCCACAAACAAAATCAATATCATGAATTCCATATCCTGCCAATTTATCATGAATAATTCCAGTAACTTCTTGAGAAGGGTTTTTTCTATAATATTCAATTCCCTGAATTAGACCAGAAAAACAGTTTCCAATACCGACTAAACCTACTTTAATTCTATCTGACATTCGAAGTTTGGTATTTTTAGACGGGTTTAAAGTTTTCTTACTTTATACAATGAGATTAATTCACTGAAGGCAGAATTTTATACTTGGCGTCAACAACTCAATTCATGGTAGAGGCAGGTCGTCCAGTAAAAGATATTGAAATTGATTCAAACACATCTTTAGAGAATATTTTCAAAGAACTATCGCAATCAGGAGGATTTGAGTCAGTAAATCTATCAGACGGATTAGAGATTTTATCAGAAATGATTTCTGATAAACAGTGTTTACGGTTTATTTCATTTGTAGGTGCAGTGGTATCCACAGGACTTCGTGGAATTATCAAAGATATGATCAAGAAAAAATGGTTTGATGTTGCAATAACAACATGTGGAGCATTAGATCATGATATTGCAAAACATTTTTCACATTACAAAGAAGGTTCATTTACTATGGATGACATGGAGCTGGCAAATCAAAATATTCACAGATTGGGAAATGTTCTAGTACCAATGGATAGTTACGGTCCCCTAATTGAAGAAAAAATGCAGATGTTCTTAGAAGAAGAATATCAGAATGGAAACAAAGAGATGAGCACATCAGAAATATGTAAAATGATAGGCAAACATCTGGGTGAGGATTCATTTCTGTATTGGGCGTACAAAAATGATATCGATGTAGTTGTGCCAGGCATAATGGATGGAGCTGTTGGAAGTCAGATTTGGTTATTTACTCAAAAACATAGTGATTTCAAATTAAACATGGCAGGAGATGCAAACTTGCTTTCAGGTTTAATTTTCAAAGCAGAAAAATCAGGAGCATTCATGATTGGCGGAGGCATATCAAAACATCACACATTATGGTGGAATCAATACAGGGAAGGACTAGATTATGCATTCTACATTACAACAGCCCAAGAATTTGATGGTAGTCTAAGCGGAGCTTTGGTAAGAGAAGCAATTTCATGGGGCAAAGTAACACAAATTGCAAAACAATCAACATTGCATGCAGAGGTAACAACAATTTTGCCCTTCATATACGCGGCATTGATTTCAAAATTAGAAAGATAGAATAGACAAACCTATTATTTGATAAATATTTAAAAAATGTATTGAGTCCTAAAATCAAAATAAGAGAATTAAAAAAAATAAATTTAGAAAACGGGTATCTTATTGATGGATTCCCATCAATAGGATTTAGTAGTACAATTGCAACTGAATCTATGATCCATACATCTCAATTTGAATTAGGAGGGGTAATAGATTCAGAAAGTTTTCCTACCATTAGTGTTGTAAAAGATGGAAAACCAAATTTTCCAACAAGAATATTTGTCAATGAAGATTTGAAAGTAGGCGTTTTTCTATCATATCTAACTCTTGACCAACCATTACACAGAGTTACAGCAAAAACAATGTTGTCATGGGCAAAAAAACACAGCATTAAATTAATTGTAAGTAGTGTCGCAATAAAATCACCTGACGGTAATGAAGAAGTGATAGGAATAGGAAGTACTGAATCAGCAAGAAATACAATAAAAAATGCAGGTCTCAAAGTATTAGATCATGGAACAATTCCAGGAATTCCAGGAATGTTACTAAACGAAGGAAGAATTTCAGACCAAGATGTCATTGTGATAATTTTTTATACGGATGGAAAGGGGCCTGATTTTAAATCAAGTGCACAATTGTGCATGGCAATGTCAAAATTAATTCCAGGTGCAGCATGCGATATTCCGTCATTAGAAAAAGAGGCTGAAAAGGCAGAAATTATGATTAGGGAAACAGAGGAAGGATCAAAACCACTAAAAGATTCTATGTATAGATAGCACTTCAATCAGATTTATTTCAGATTAAATTAGTTTCAAAAGATAATGATTCAGATTCTAGAGTTTGCAGTAGTCGTTATTGCAATTTCAGCATCAGGGGTCATGGCACCAGGACCACTTTTTGCTGCAAATGTATCGTATGGATTACGAGATGGGGCAAAATCAGGAATCAAGATGGCAGTTGGCCATGCAATTGTAGAATTTCCATTAATTGTTTTGCTAGGAATAGGAGTATTTTCATTAGAAACTTTTCCTGAATTTAGAATACTAATTTCAATTTTGGGGGCAATTACTCTATTTGTTTTTGCAATATTACAAATTAAAACGGTACTGCAAAATAAAAAAAATCATACAACAAAACCAAAACAAGGGGCACTAATTTCTGGAATAATATTTAGCGCATTAAACCCATTTTTCATAATTTGGTGGTTAACCATAGGTTTCAAATTAATTTCTGATGCTATGCTGATTTGGGCATTTTCAGGTATAATAGTAGTATTTCTTCTTCACATATGGATGGATTTTGTTTGGTTGGGAGGAGTTTCATTCCTTGCTTCAAAAAGTACACAAATACTATCAAATAGAAATTATAAAGCTTTGATGATAGGATTAAGTTTAATCTTAATTTATTTTGGAATAACGTTTTTGGTAGATATTATTTCTTAACCACAATCTAAAATTTCAAGTTGTGATTTGCACTGATCATTGTACAAATCAATTTTTTCAAGAATATTTTCACAATGTTCAGGGTCTAGTGTTTGCTCATATGAAGAAATTTCATTATTTATCATTAGAGATTCTAAATTACAAGGATTGTTTGTAAATGTGATAACAAGCGCCAAAAACAAACCTCCAAATAAAATTAGTATTAAATATTTTAAACTAGTTTTTTGAAATATCAATTTCCATTGTAGAAACATTACGTTGCTTTCCGTCTTGAGACGTTAAGGAATCAGATGAAATTCTTACATCACTAATCACATATCCTACGGAATCCATACGCTTTACTATCATTTGAGATACATCTACAGCCTGTGTGATTCTTTTACCTCGAGCTTTGATTGTTACAGTAGATCTGGTGGATAATTGTGTTAAAGTTGCAGAAACATATGTCATCAGAGGTTTTGTACCAACAAAAATTACATCACGATCCTCTGTAGAATTTGAAGATTGTTTAGAATTATTATTATCATTGACAGAGTCTGATTTACTTTCTGGTGTTGGTTCAGGTTCTGGTGTTGGTTCAGGTTTATTTCTTGAATCAAATTCTGATAAGATGTCTTCTGCGTCTTTAGATTTTTTATTGTTGCTCAATTTTCTATTCCTGTTATAACAAATTTCTCTCTCGCTTTTATTTAATTTTTCAGGTATTTCCTTTCAAATAATCTTCAAATAATTTTTCAAGATCGTCATCACTATCAATTTTTTTAATTTGCTCGACTAAATCTGCCTCTTCGATTTCATAACAATTTAGAACCTCTTGAGAATCCTTGAAAATTAACATAGCTTTATTCTTGAAAATGCAATGATAGAGTTTTTCCTTTTCCATCTTTTCAGGTTTAAGATTTACACCATTTTCATCTACGGATAAAGGATAATCCATGAAAATTCTACATCACCATCAATATTTAGATGAATCCACAATACAGTAATAATCAGGTATAGATAGCATAGTATTGGAAACAAGAATAGTTTTCCACATAGATTTTGATTATTTTTATGCACAGTGCGAAGAGACAAGATCACCGCAATTAAAATCCAAACCAGTTTGTGTTTGTGTGTTTTCCGATAGAGGTGGAGACAGTGGCGCCATAGCTACTGCTAATTACACTGCAAGAAAATATGGAGTAAAATCAGGAATTCCAATTTCTTTTGCAAAAAAAAGATTAGAAGAAAGAAAAGATGCCGTATTTTTACCAGTCGATTTCGAATTTTATTCAGAAGTATCAGAAAAAGCTATGGAAATAATGAAAGAAAATGCAGATATTTTTGAATATGTGGGCAGGGATGAAGCATACTTGGATGTAACTGAAAGGGTAGAAGGGAATTTTGAAAAAGCAAATCATTTAGCACAACAAATTAAAAATGCTATCAGAGATAAATTAAAACTGAGTTGTTCAATAGGGATATCACCAAATAAATTAATTTCAAAAATTGCATCAGATTTTCAAAAACCAGATGGTTTAACAACAGTATCTCAAGAAAGAGTTGAAGAATTTTTGGAGCCATTAAAAATTAGAACCATACCAGGTATCGGTAAAAAAACAGAAAAGAAATTTTTAGAAATGAACTTGGAAACCATACAAGATTTAAAAAAAATTGATATTTTTACATTGAATAAAGAATTTGGTAGAAAAACAGGAGCTTACATCTACAATGCAGTTAGAGGTAAAGACGATGAACCAGTAAAAGAACGTGAGGCAAGTATACAGTATAGCAAAATCACTACATTGAAAAAAGATTCTAAAGATTATCAATTTTTATTTGAAAACATGATGGAATTATGTACAGAAGTACATGACGTAGTCAAGAAGAATAACAGAATGTTCAAATCAGTGGGAATACATTTTGTTCAATCAGATTTATCAAATAAATCAAAATCAAAAATGCTGAGAAATCCCACTACAAGTATTGAAGAATTACAAAAAACTGCAGAATTTCTTTTAAAAGAAGCAATGGAAAATCAAAAAATGACAATAAGGAGGCTAGGGGTAAAAGTGTCAGAGCTTTCAGATATCGAAGGGCAAAGAGACATTACGTCTTATTTTTAGTCTGTGCGGCTTCAGATTTTTTGAGTCTTCTAGATTCTATAATAATAACAACTAAAATGAATGCAAATAGCCAGGGCAAAAACATTATCTCGCCTGCAATTTTGTGATATTCTTCCCATGCAACAGGATCTGTAGTTACTTTAAGTGCATACCAAGACAATGAAAAAATTCGGATTAAATTAACAGTGATTGTTCCAATTATCCCTAAAACAAAATAGATTGCCTTTCTATGTCTAGGAATGTTTAGTTTTAGCATGAATGCTCCAATAACTAATGAAAATATGATTATGCTATGAACACCAGCTGATGGCCAAAATACTTGAAGAGCCATAGAACCATGCTCTCCTCTTAGAAACATCACATTGTCTCTGGCTACAGCAGTTCCAAGATCAAGTACAGTAATTATCCAAACATTTGCCTGAACAAAGTACGGAACAATGTATTGCAATGGACCAAGGGTGTCATAAGGGAAAAATGCATCAAGTGAAAGGATTATTGCAGTCCCTGTTAGAAATATTGGGCCTGCGGGAGCAATTCTAATCCAACGTTTTCCAAAGAAAATACTAAGAGCTGTAACAATAAAGATGGCCATAACGACAAAGTCCCACATCCATGTCCAAGAGTAAATTAACTGGACATCAAAAGATTCTGCAGATGCTACAATGTAATCTCTCAAACCATATTCCAATGAAATAAGATATGCAATAGTAACAACAGCCATTGGGATTACAGCAAGTAATTTTTTCTTTGAAATGACGATTTTTAATCCAATTAATTCGGCAACAACAAAAATAAGAGCAAAAAAGTATCCACCACGTCCTTCATTCCAACTCCAAGCTATAGAGTCAGGGAATGCAATCATTGCAAAAAGAATAGGGCTTGAAATGATGATGATTCCAAAAATTATACTCCAATTCATCATCAGGGTAATTCGAAAAAAGGCAAATAAATATCTCGACTTGCTAATTTGTAAAATTAATGAAAATTTAATGGAATTGAGGAAAAACTAATCTTCAGAATCCTCAATTTCGTCAGCATCTGGATCTCTTCTACTAGGTCTGATAGGAACAAAGAGGAATGTCATAATTAATCATAAGATACCTATAAGATACATTCCAAGGTTGCAAAAATTTGCCTAAATGGTAATTTCTAATTAATTATGATGAGGGATCAAGTTTACATTCAATTTTTAATGATTTTACAGTGGTAAAGTAAGTTACAGCCAATATGGCAATAGCAATTATCCTAATTGGGATTTCATAATTTGTTAAAAATGCAGTTGCTGTAGCTCCAACAGATCCAAATGTAGAGATCACTGCAAATCCAATTGGACCACAACTACAAGCTCCTGCAGCAGCACCAATTATTGAACCAAAAACACCACCTCCCATTTTTTGTTTGGAGATTTTTAACATGTTAATTCGGTAAATGTTCATTGGAATAACGATTGCAGATAATACAGACAGTATAACAATTAGAGTAAATCCAAATTCACTTCCCTGTGGTATGTGGCTTATTACATAGGGTTCAAAGAAAATATACTCACTGATAGTGAGTAATACAACAAGCATTGGAATAAAAATTAGTAAAGATATTCCAATAAATTTTACATTAGAAAAAACAAGTTTGAAAGTACTAATCATAGTACCATGGAATCCATTATTTCTTTAAAGACAGGGTATGGTTGTGCCCCACCAATTTGTTCTTGTTGGCCATTAGGTCCAACAATAAAGAATCCAGGAGTTCCTCTTACACCATTTTCTCTTGCTTGTTGAGAATTATACTGTACACGTTTTGAATATTTTCCAGAGTCAAGACAGCTCTCAAATAATTCCATGTCAAGTCCCAAGCTAAATGCAAATGCTTTTAGTCTTTCAGAATTTGCCCATCCATTATCAATTTGAGATTCTTGAGCTCCGTATAGCATATCATGATATTCCCAATACATGTCTTGATCTTCAGCGCAATAGGTTGCCTGAGCTGCAATAGGAGAATCGCGTCCCAAAAATGCAAGGTCAACAAATATCATATTTGCTTTTCCAGTTTCAATATAATCTCTGGTTATAGTAGGTTTTGTATTATGGAACCAATTGTAACATTGATGACATTGGTAATCACCAAATTCAATAATCGTAATAGGTGCAGAAGGATCACCCAAAATAGCTGAACCCATAGCAGTAGAAATTGTACCATGTGTTCGACTCATATCAAGGTTAACAGTTTCAGAAGGGGCAGAAAACGAGGCTGCAATCACAGCAATAATTGAAATGGCTAAAACTCCAATAATTACTGGTTTTTTATTCATACTTCAAATCTGTTAAAATAGGTTAAAAAAACTTATTCCAATTCACGAGAGGATTTTCTCTTAAAGAGATTCATAAATTTTGCAATAGCAGTATCAATGGGACAGACTTCGCATGCAACAGAAGAAGAGTGAGAATCAAAATGTTTTTCAAATTTTTCCCGAGATTGAAAAACTAGATCACATTTTTCACAATATACCTTAACGACGCTATCTTTAGAAGATTTTTTCACAAACATTGTGTGTAATCAGTGCTTATAAAGATCCTGTTGAAAATCAATTTGTGAGAAAAATCACAGACAGGTTTGTCACAGGTTTCTTTGTGTTAGTATTTGGAATTTTATGGTATTGTACTAAATGCATTGTAAAACCATATCAATATAAAATAATAAGTTATGATGTTTTTGGAAATCAAATTAACATAGATGGTATCAGGACAAATTTCAAAACCGCTAAAGTTGCACATAACTATATTATAGAATATAAAAACAGATTTTCACATTATGATTTTTCACTGTCTACAGAAAACCCAGTAATTAAAAGAAACAAATTATTTACAATTTTAAAAAAAGATTAGATGTAATGAATTCGCATATGAGTATTTAATTCAACTTGGTATTGAGTTACAAATCCACAATGAGTGCATGAAAACATTTCATGTTGAGATTCATTAACACTTCGTTCAATAACTCGTCCAGAAATAGATGTGATATTAATTACATTGTTGTTTGAAATTACTGCAAAATTTCTTCCCTCATCAATAGAATCCAAGTATTCCTTAATTGCAGAAATAACCTCAGCAGTATCAATTATTTCATCATCATCCAATGCAGACAGAGTAAATTGTTGATGTTTTAATGTCGGAATTGCTGCAACCTGATCTGCCACATAAACTAGTAATTCATTCTTTATTGGTTCAACATCTTTACAATCAATTGTGAGCATAAAAGATAGCAGTTAAATCGATATTTTAGTTTAACAATTATTTGAAAATGATTATTATGGTTTAATATTGTGAATCTAATGTAATGGGAGATTCAGAAACGTTTGGAGTTGAAAAAGGACATGGCCAGGAAGTTATTTCATGGTTAAATGCACAGGCTAAAAAACAATCCATCAAACTAGAAGCTAGATTATATGGATACAATGTATCCACAGAAAATTTTGGAGACTTTGAAATGTTTTCATGGATTGGAGACGTTCAAAGTGCTAGAAAAATGATCATTAAAGCAAGTAAACGATTCAAAGTCAAAGTTATAGAAGGAGGATACAAGCCTAAAGAAAAAATAATTAAAATGAAAAAATTTGATTTTGCCAAAGTAAAAAAAGGTGAAAAGACAATAGGTCAGATAGAATTTGTTGCTTCAAGATTTGGAAACAAACATTGGGAAATACAAGATGAAGAAAGACATTAGCAGTTCTCAGGGAATTAAAAAAGATGAATAAAGTTGGCATAATCGGATTAGGAATGCTAGGCAATGCTGTTGCACTAAATTTGCTAGAATCAAATTTTGAGATTACCGCATATAATAGAACAAAAGAGAAAACATCAGAATTAGAAAAAAAGGGCGCAATAATTGTAGATACGCCCAAAGAGGTTGCAGAAAAATCAGAATTGCTCATCATAATAGTAAAAGATGCAAAAGCAGTAAGACAAGTATCATTTGAAAAAAATGGTATCATTGAAGGAAAGCATGAAAACCTGATTGTTGCAGATATGAGTACAATTGAACCATCAGAATCAAAAATTATTTCAAAGAAATTTTCAGAATATGGTATAAACAAATTAGATGTTCCAGTTATGGGAGGCCCAAATGTTGCCATTACAGGAGACTTGGTCATGATGGCATCTGGAAATAAAGAAAGTTTTGATGAATGTCAAAATGTATTGAATGCCATTGCAAACAAAGTATTTTTCCTAGGAGATAGTGGAATTGCTCATTCTGTAAAATTAGCTATGAATCTTCAAATTGCAATGCTGGCTTTATCATTATCAGAGGGGATTATGTTAATGGAAAAATCAGGAGTAGATCCCAAAATATTTTTAGAAATTTTAAACTCTACTTATTTTAAAACAGGCATGAGTGAAAAGAAGGCTTTCAAGATGATTGATGGGAAATATAACACGACATTCACATTAGCCAATTTAAAAAAAGACATTTCAACCATGACAAATACCGCAAAAGAATTAGGTATTGATTTGCCAATGATTTCAAAAGCTGAAGAAGTGTATGGAAATGCGGTTGATGCAGGATTTGGTGAAATTGATTACACAGGAATAATAGAGCTTTTTAAAAAAAATAACAACAGAAATCAACAAAAATCATGAATAGGATTCAACAAAAATTCTATAAAGTATGAGAACTACCCATAATTATGAGATTAAATGATAAAGTAGCCATTGTTACAGGAGCTTCAAGTGATATCGGGAAAGGAATATCCAAGAGATTTGCAGAAGAAGGAGCCAAAGTAGTACTTGTTGCAAGAAATTTGGAACAACTAGAATCAACCAGAAAAGAGATAGGAAATGAAGAATTAACGGCATCCATATCATGTGATTTGACAGATGAATCACAAGTATCACAAGCAGTAAATCAAATCATGGATACCTATGGTAAAATAGACATCCTGGTAAATAATGCAGGAGCTATCAATGATCCGACACATTTTCACGAAATGAATGATTCAGAGATTAAAAAATTAATTGACATTAACTTGTTAGGGGTATTTCATATGACAAAATCAGTATTGACAAAAATGTCAGATGTCAAAAGCGGTTCAATCGTTAACATCGGTTCTATTTCTAGTGAAAGGGCCATTCCCAGAGTCCACTTGGCGGTATACTCATCTACCAAAGCTGCAATTTCCATGTTTACAAAATCAATAGCAGTCGAATATGCAAGAAAAAATATCAGATGCAATTGTGTTAATCCGGGAATTATCAATTCGGGAATGATAAAACCATACCTTGATGATCCTCAAGCAAGAAAAGTACTAGAAGAAAGATTACCTCTTGCAAGGGTAGGAGAGCCAGTAGATGTTGCAAATGCAGCACTATATTTGGCATCAGATGAAGCAAACTGGGTAACAGGAACCATCCTAAATGTAGATGGTGGCAAGACAGCTTCAGAAGGATAGCATTTCAAGTAAATAATTTTTCAGGAAGAAATCTTTGTTTTCTTACTGTAAGCACGATAGCTGATGCCAGTGACCAGCATAATTAATCCAGTAATGGCAGACCATAAAACAAACGATCCAATCTCAGTTTCTTCCACAATTATGTATTAAATGATAAACATCTAAAGTTTGGGTTGAGAACAAAGCACCATACTATGAAACATCTAAATAGATTTGATACTGAGAAAATTTATGCCTGAATTTACTTGTCCAGACTGTGGAAAGAGGATTTTTCATGAAAATGAAACAACATTAAAGGTAGAGGAAACAATTCACTCAAAATTTTGTAGAAAAACAGAAGGGGAAACACATAGTTTCATGCACAGGGATCCGGCACATATGGAGACATTTGATTCAGAAAGAGAAAACGATAGTACTGGAACTCCAGTATTGAAAAAATAGTTCAAAAAATACCTCAAAATTATATCCTAGGTCATCTTGATTCAGTTTGATTGTCTGAAGAATTCTATTATGATTTAGTAGTTGTTGGAGGAGGGCCAGCAGGATCTTCTGCAGCATTTGCTGCAGCAAAAAATGGAATCAAGGTAGCATTAATTGAAAAGGAAAACACCATAGCAGAAACTGTTAGAACAAGTGGAGTAACATGGATTCAAAACATCAAAGAGTTTGGAATTCCTGATAACTGCTTTAATCCAATCAAAAACTTTTCATTTTGTTCACCTAAGAATCAAGTAACTATTAGTGACACTATTCCAAGAGCAGCAGTTTTAGATGTTAGAAAAACATATCGATGGCTGGCAAAAGAGGCAGAAAAATGTGGTGCAGATGTTTTTGTTAAGACAAATATCAAAAACGCAATCAAAAATAAAAATGGAGATATTGTAGGAGTAGAGGGTATTGGACCTAATGGAAAAATAACATTTAATTCAAAAGTGGTTATTGACGCAAGTGGTTTTCCATCAACTGTTTGTAAAGCCATGGAATTTGCTCCCCAATGGGAAAGATTCGGAGCAGGGGCAGAATATGAAGTCAAAGCAGAAAATGTAGATTCAGATACATGGTGGCTTATGGTTGGACAGGAATATTCACCTGCAGGATATGCATGGATTTTTCCTTTAGGAGACAACATAGTTAGAATCGGAGTAGGAGTGGGCAAACCAGAATCAAATGTAGATCCAACACAAAGACTAAAAGAAATAATTGAGAAAAAACTAGGACCTATCAAAAAGCTTGGAAAGTTAACAGAGTTGGAATTCCATTATGGTTTAATCCCCAATGATGGATTGTCAAGAAAAACAGTATTCAATAATTTAATTCTTGTAGGAGATTCTGCAGGACAGGCAAATCCATTGGTTTTAGAAGGAATTAGATATGCAATAAAATTCGGAAGGGTTGCAGGAAAAGTTGCATCAAAGGCAATAATAGATGGCAATACAGATGAAAAATCCCTTTACCCATATGAGGAGAATTGGAGAAAAGACATTGAATCAAAAATTAATTCGGCAGGAAAAGTTCAGGATAGGTGGATTGGTTTAACAGACGATGAATGGGATAAAGAACTAGACATCATTAAAGAATTAAAATCTGAAGAATTCATAGATTTCATTAAAGCAGATTTTGGATTATCAAACATGCTCAAATTAGCTACTCATCATCCAAAACTTGCAGTTAGACAACTATTCAATTTAGTAAAAGGAAAAAAATAATTATTTTACATTAAAGAAATCAGTAACTATGACATCGTGATACTGTAATTGAGTAACATATACACCAGAATCAAATGCACGATTTACAGTTTCAGTAAATAAGCCAGAAGAATTATCTTTTAGTGCAATCTCTTCAATTAATGTTCCTCGTTGATCATACACATCAACAAACAAATCTTCTCTAAAGGCTATTGTTTTTTGAACAGCACCAGATACAATCAATTTGTCATTATCATAAACAGCCTCAATCACTGCAACACGAGATCGTTCTGGAAGATATCTCTCAATGATGGTTTTTAGTTCGTTGAGGTTATCATTTACGTTTTCGGGGTCTTTGTCTTTAAAGGCAAATTCAATTTCATTGATTACTGAAGCAAATCTAGGATTCTCACTAAAACTTTGACCTCCAAATTTTTCTGCAAAGGATTCTAGTTCCTCAAATTCCCGTGCAAGTTCAACCATATTCAAATCAGATATATTGTATTCATAATCAAATTCTTCTTCAATATGCACAATTTGTGAAGCCTTTGAATCCTTGTACTGCAGCATTACAACATATAGCCCAGGATCCGTAGGTGCAACCCACTGTGTAAAGAAATTCCCTTGTTTAGTATCAGTAAATTCAAGGCTACTGTGTTTTGTGCCATCCATATGATATACAGTCACATAGAGATTTTCTCTCCTATCAAAAACAGATTTTTCAGTGGCACCGTTAATCACCCAAATATTTTTTTCAACATCAAAGGAAATATCATAAATGATGCTATCGTCATTTAGAACCAGA
Source organism: Candidatus Nitrosopumilus sp. (assembly GCA_013043295.1). Classification (GTDB taxonomy): domain Archaea; phylum Thermoproteota; class Nitrososphaeria; order Nitrososphaerales; family Nitrosopumilaceae; genus Nitrosopumilus. The sequence goes on along the minus strand of JABDOO010000016.1, from coordinate 23,249 downwards.
TATTCACTTAGATAGTTTCCAATTTCTAAAATCTTAGATTCAGCATCAACAAAATTTGCAATTTCAATTAGCTCATCAGCTTGATCCATTTTTTCATGATACTCATCAGCATGATCTAAAAATCCAGGATTATAGAAAGTTGAGACCATATTAGAATAATTATCTAATTTTTTACGAAAGTCAATTCTTTTGATTTCATCTGCAGTGTATCCAACATCAGATCCATATGGATCATCAGTATATGCTTTTGACACACTAGTCCATTCTTCAAAAAGATCACGAACAAGCTCATCAGCTTGATCAAGATCATTTTTAATTACAAGATCTCTAACGTCATCAATTTTTTCATTAAATGTTTCAGTAAATTCAATATAATTTGGCAAGAAACGATTTTTGGTCAAACTTAATTCAACCAAATTTTCCAAAGATTTTGCACGTTGTAGAATATCACTAGCCCGAATTTTGTACGCATCTTTATTGTAAGAATCTAAATCATCCTGTATTTTTGGAGATATGTCACTAACCCATGTCAGAAGTACCTCTATTCTATCAATTCTAGTAATAGAAGGATTTCCAGATTCCATTTGCTTTGCAGTATCTAGAATTTTTAAGGCATTATCAATTAAGAATAAATTTGCATAATCAGCTTGGAGTTCGGCCTTTTCTTTCATAGCCTTGTATTGAAATTCTAAAACGACCAAAGGATTTCGCTTCTCTCTAAGTTCTGTCATAGATTGATCAAATTCTGAAACAATTTCTAATATTTCATCAATAGAATTTGCAATTTCTACTCGCTCTAAAAGTAATTTCCAATCATTTACGATATCTCTATCTACACCACTGGCTTGGGAAATTTCAACGCTTTTACTAATTCTTGATGAAATATCAATAACTTGAGCCATTTGGTGGATTTTGGATTCAGATTCCAAGATATCCTCAACAGAGGAAGCTAATGCCAAATCAGTTTCTAGTTGATTCCAATCAGGCATGATTAGATTGGCAAGATCACTATTTTCTTCAGAATCTGAGGAAATGAATCTATCAACATTATCAAGTTCCCGTAAAAGTATGGCAGCATTATGTAAATCAGATACACGAGAGTTTGAAGCAATTAATTCTTCAATAGATTCCTTTCCAGTTAATGACGGCTTCAAAGATTCCCAATCACTTTGAACTAGTCTGTAAAGATCATTTTGGTTTCTAGATATAACATCTAGATAACGAGATTTTGAAAGAATGTCAATTAGCTCAGTGATTTCAGATGAATACACAGGGGCTGTACCTCGAGCAAAAATAAATCCTACTTCATTCTTTACAGACTTGCTCATTATGGTATCAGATTTTTTCATTAAATTCAGCAATGTTTCTTCTAATTCATCAAAGGTTGGTGCCCGTTGATTTGGTGTTTTTTCAGGATTTACATTTCTAACATCAACAAATGCATCAGTTAGTAAATCAATTGCCTTTGTTTTATTCCCTATTTCATAATAAAATATCGCGCTAAAAATTATTTCATCTATAGATTTTGCAATCTCAAAAGAAATTTCATCAGAATCCAATAATTTTTGTACAGAGTTCAATGATGAAGAAACAGCAGGTCGGATTAAGGGATTAATTTCAATAATAAGATCATCTACAAAAAATTCACTCCATAAATCAACATAACTAGATTCAAGTTCTGACAAATTATTTGAGGTTTGATTAGAAATGGGTGATGGAATGTCAAATAGTTCTCCTACCACAATTCCTTGATTAGAAATTAAATTTTTTGCAGATTCAATCATTTCTTTGTCATCAGGTTCAGAAAAGATATTCGAAGTAACAGTAAAGGATGTTGTTTTAGTATAGTCACCGTAAAATAGTTTGATTTCATATTCTCCAGGGATACCACAAATCCTACCCTTTAATGGAATTACATCTGTTATGAACGCACCATTAGGTAATGGAACAAGTTGTTGAATTTGACACAAGTCACCATGTGGATTGACAATTTGCATAATTAGAAACGAATCATCCAAAAGATTGGCAATTTGTCCGTAAACAAATAAGGGTTCTCCCCTATCATAACTTCCAAAGCTTTCTAGGATAGTAATACGATCAGGAGTCTGTGCCGATGCATAAACGGGCATGAGTAGTATTACAAATAGGCTCAAAATCATTGGAATTCTACCCATAAGGATCAAAATCTAGCCTCATTATACTTAAAACTTGAGTAGCTATGATTAGTAGAATTCGATGAATCAAGCCATGGCAACTACCATACGATAGTTGCCAGACTTTGATTCGGGCACAGTGTTGGTTTGGTTGGACGAGTAAGACATACAAATTGAATGAAATTGTTCCAGTGTGCTTGTTGCACAATTATTACAGATCATACTGGTGCATTTCATGCATTGAGAACACTTTGTATTCTCATACAATTTTCCACCACAGTTTCTGCAAGATTCATCTGGCATTTCTATTCAAAATTAATTATTAGAAATTGAATATAAGAGACACGAAGAAGTCGTTCATATCAAAGCTAAGTAAGAGAAGATTATATGGAAATAAGAAAAATAGGAAATGTGGATGAAGTAAGGAAAACTTTTGACAAATGGGCACTAAATGGAAGGGCAGAATTAATGGAGACAGAGCACGGAGAAAATGTTTTAAAATTTTTAAAAACAGTATCGTTTGAAAAACCATTTACATTTCTTGATGTAGGATGTGGAAATGGATGGGTTGTTAGAAAAATAGCAAAGGAGAAGAATTGTAAAAAATCAGTAGGCATAGATAAAAGCAAAAAAATGATTATACAAGCCCAAAAAAAGATAGAAAGTAAGAAAGAAATTTTTTATCATACAGACATAGAGTCGATGATTTACAAGGGAAAGTTTAACTATATTTTTTCAATGGAATCTCTCTATTATGCAGACTCTATTGAAATTGCACTAGAGAAAATATACAAATTGTTAAAACCGGGAGGGAAATTTTTTTGTGGAACAGATTTTTACACAGATAATAAAGCAACATCCAGATGGGCAGGAATTATGAAGATTCAAATGCATTTGCATTCAAAAAAAGAATGGAAGGAATTTTTTAAAAATGCAGGATTCAAAGTAGAAACTAAACATATCAAAGATTTGAAAAGTAAGAAAAAGTGGAAAAGAGAATTTGGGACATTATTCATTACAGGCACAAAACCTGCAAAGTAATATTCAAATCATATAGAAATTATTAGTAATAGTGTGAGCTGGAGCACGACACGCTGCTACGGCAGAGGAAACTCCTCCCTCCAAACAGGAAATGTGATCTGGAGATAGATAATCAGAGATGATTGGCAACGGAGCAGAAAAATATCCAATATGGCGCACTATGATGGCAAAACCTGAGGTTTCCATAAAAGGAATGAAAAAGACGACCCGCATGGAGCAAAGCCAAACAGAACTTTAAGTTCCTGTACTATGTTCAGGTAGGCTGCAAAGCGAAATATCGTGAAAACAGAAGGAGGGTTACTCCCAGCACACATATTTTTTAAATTTCAATTAATTAATATATGAATTTCATAAAAAAATATGAATACACTATGGCTAAACGAATTCAATGTCCAGAATGCAAAAAACATTTAGCTGGAGAGGGCCATCTACAAAGGCATCTTCGAACAATCCATAAATTAAAAATATCAACTAAGAAAAAATAACTCCAATCTATTTTAGGCCTTTTTCTAGAACCTCATTTACAATTCTTGAAAAACTTACTGTGGAGGAGGATTCTTTGATTTTTTTAGCTTGTAATGCTCGAAGTTTTTTTGCAATGTCACTATGTAGCATGATAGTTAATCGTTCAGACACATAGAAAGATTATTTTCATAACTATTATGAGCTATTAAAAATCATTTTTTAACAAAAACATGAAATACCGTAAATATTCCCATTTTTGGTAATATTGAAAATATAAAATCTAAACTAAGATTAACTCATGGAGCTAACTTGATCTTTACAAATTTCTGCTGCACATCCACATGAAGCATCACATAGACATGAACCTTGCATTTCACAGTCACATTCAGAGCCCATTTCAGCAGATGCTGCGCATCCACATGCTGCTTCCTCACGATTTGCCATTGTTGGTGGAGGAGTAGTTGTTTCTTGAGGAGCAGTATTCTCATATACACTTCTGGTTTGTTGATAATTGGTATCATCTTTTAGTTGAGCCTCACCTCTATTGGTTTGATATCCACCAGAAGAAGCACTAGTCTGATATCCTACAAGATTACTTGGGTCAATTCCTTGTTGACCCTGTTTCTCGTTTTTCAGAGATCTGCTACTAACAAAGAAAAATGCAATTCCAGCAACAGCTGCCAATCCAGCCATACCATAAACAATCATGACAGGAAAATCACCAGTTGAAGTGGTCATGTAATCCTCAGGTGGAGTTGGAGTTACACCAATAATTTCAATACCATCTAAAATATCTAAGGCACCAAATCCAACTGCAGATAAGTTTGCTTGATCAGATGATTGAACACTTCTAACAATGTATGTGCTATCTGAAACAACTTCAGCTTCAAAGACACGTTCTACTTGTCGTCCTTCTCTAAGGCTACTTTCACCCATAGTCCATGAAGAAATTACAAAACCTGCAATTTCGTCATCTAAACCAAATGTTCCAGCATCAACGTTAATGCCAGTGGGGTCAAACAAAAAGTGCCAATTAGTTAGTGGTTGTTCTAAAATAAAATCTGCATTAATCAAATGTTTTCCTAAAACTTCTTCAGCAGCAGTTCCTGCAAAATAATTATAGACTTCAGGTTCTTGATCTCTTAAAATGTTAATTGGTATATTGATTTCAACACCATCAATGTTAATTTCTTTATCAGTGGTAAGACCTCTCCACCCTAAATCCACTAAAGTTCTTTGGCCATCATCTGTAATTACATAATCAGTTAAGGTTCCTTGTAATACTACACGATAATCAATTGAAGTATTGATGTTTCTAGCTTTTAGATGAAAGTCATATTCCACATTCAAATCAGAGATTTGTGCTTGACTACCATCATTTGCAATTCCACGATTGAGTTCTTCAATTAGTGCTTGAACACCAGGGTTGGAAGAATCAGCAGTTCCAGAGACAGTCCATTCTTTTCCTTGTAGTTCATCGAAAAGATTTCCACCATTTGGATACTCAATAAAGACAGTTTTTTGATAATTCATCTTAAATGGAGATGTTTCAGTATTTGGGTTAATTCTAGCATCTAATTGGGCTGCCCAAGCAGGAGTACTTGTACCTACAACGATAAGAGTTGCTAGCAAAACTGATAGAATTACTACCCTAGACACGAGTAAAATCCGTGAAATTAAGGTAATAAACTTATCCTAAATTACTAGATCGGCATTTTTTGAAAAAGTAATATTGAGTGATAGGTTGAAGACTTACAGTTTTAGAGGAATATGGAATGATTACAGTATTAGCAGGAGGAACAGGGTCGGTTAAACTAGTTAGAGGGTTAGTTTCTCAAGAATCCAAAGTTAATGTAATTAGTAATGTTGGGGACAATTATTGGCTATATGGACTCTATGTGTGTCCGGATATTGATACTATTGTATACGGTTTAGCTGATTTGCTGGATCAGGAAAGAGGATGGGGTATGAAAAAAGACACATTCAACTTTTTACGTCAAATGGAAGTTTTTGGCGAAGAGACATGGTTCAGAGTTGGAGACAGAGATGCGGCTACTCATTTGATTAGAACGAACATGTTGAAAAATGGAAAGAATCTTAGTGATATCACAAAATGGATGTGTGAAAAATTTGCAGTTAGCTCAAACATTATACCAGTAACTGATAACACAATTGAAACAAGAATTACTACAGATAAAGGAGAATTGCATTTACAAGAGTATTGGGTCAAGCATAGAGGAAAAGATCCTGTGGAAGGAATTCAATATATCGGAGCTGATAAAGCTCGTCCCAACCCCGAAGCAGTGAATGCAATTCATGATGCAGACATGGTAATTTTAGCACCAGGTAACCCACTTACATCAATTGGACCAATGCTACAAATCAAAGGAATTAGAAAAGAATTATCAAAAATCAAGAAAAAAGTAGTTGCAATCAGTCCCCTAATTGGAGAAAATGCAATTAGCGGCCCAGCTGCAAAATATATGCAGGCTGCAGGAATAGAATCTAATGCTTATGGATTAGCAAAAATGTACTCAGATGTTTGTTCTAACATCATTGTAGATACTAAAGATAGATTGCTAGCAAAAAAAATTCAAAGTTTGGACATGAAAGTTTTTGAAACAAAAATTACTATGAAAAATAAATTGGCAGAAGACGCATTAGCAAATTTCATTTTAAAACAAGTGCACGTATAATTTGAAAATAGCTGCAATTATTCCAGTGAAGACTTTCTCTAAAGCTAAAACACGTTTAGGCTTATCTCCACACCAAGTTGAGGAATTGTGTATTGTGATGTTGGAAGAAATTTTACATACTTTATCAATATCACCTCAAATTGAAAAAATAGTAATGGTAACTAAAGAAGAGAAAGCAATTGAGATTGGAAAAAAGTTCAATACAATTACAATCATCGATGAAAAAGAAGAGAGTGTTAACAATGCAGTTGCATTAGCAGATAATTATCTTTTTGAAAATGGATTTGATGCATCCATTGTTTTCCCACAAGACATCCCATTTATCAAAACTCAGGATATTGATTTTATGTTAAACTACAAAATGCATCCAAATTTTGCAATTATTGTTCCATCAAGAAGATTTGATGGCACAAACGCATTGGCTAGAATGCCAACTGATTTGATGAAAACCCACTATGATGAAGATAGTTATAAAATTCACATGAATACTGCAAAACAACATACGCTAAATGTAGCAATGGTTTTTGTGAAAAGAATAATGTGGGATGTAGATAATGTCGAAGATTTGAAATTTCTACTAGAACAAAATGAAAAACCAAAGATTTCAGAAAAGATTAAAGAAATTCTAGAAACCGAATAGTAAAATTATCAATTTAGGTATGAAATTACCAATATACTTATAAGTGATGATTTAGAAATTCTTAAATATTATCATAAAAGGTTTTGAGAGAAAAAATGGTTAAAACAACTAATCCAAAAGACAAATGTCCTAGATGTGGAAAGGGAACGCTAGTAACTGATGCCAATACAGGTGAGAATTTTTGTGGCAAATGTGGATTTGTGATTACAGATAAAGTTGAAGAATCAGGTCCAGAATGGAGATCATTTTCTAATGAAGGGGAGAATAAAAGCAGGGCAGGAGTTCCAACATCACTAGCTATGCATGATATGGGATTAGCTACAGTAATCAATCCACAAAATAGAGATGCAACAGGCAAACCTCTTACTGCTGCAATGAAAAGTACCATTGAAAGATTAAGAACATGGGACAGCAGAAGTCAAGTTCATGAACCGGTTGATAGGAATTTTAGGCAAGCATTTAGTGAATTAGACAGACTAAAAGACAAACTTGCTGTAGGGGATTCAGTAATTGAAAAAGCAGCTTACATCTATAGAAAAGCACTTGAGAAAGGACTAGTTAGAGGACGTTCTATATCTGCACTAATTGCATCAGCACTTTATGCAGCATGTAGAGATACTGAAACTCCAAGAACACTAAAAGACATAGGTCAAGCAAGTAATATCAAACGAAAAGACATAGCCAGATGTTATCGATTGTTGTTAAGGGAATTAAATTTGAAAATGCCAGTTGTTGATCCTGTAAAATGTATATCAAGAATTGCAAGTAAAGCAGGATTATCAGAAAAAACAAAAAGGAAGGCGACCAAGATTTTACAAACAGCAGAAGAACAAAAAATATCAGCAGGTAAAGATCCTATGGGATTAGCAGCTGCTGCACTTTACGTGGCTTGTGTTACAAATGGCGAAAATAAAACCCAGAGAGATGTTGCAGAAGCTGCAGGAGTCACAGAAGTAACAATCAGAAATAGATACAAGGGTTTGAAAGTAGCCTTAAACCTCTAAAGTAGACTTGCTTTTAGAATAAAATCTATGGATTAGTAATACAGCTATAGATATGCCTCCTGAAACAAGCAAAATAATTTCTAGGGTTGACATTAGTGAATGCGAAAATGCAGATTCTAATGAGACGGAATTTAATTGAGAAATAAAATTTCCATATGCAAAAACAAAATAATTTGTAGCCCAATGAATGAGTAAAGAGGCAACAAAACCGTATCTTAGATAAACCCAACCAAGAATTATTCCACTAGCTGTTGCTTGGGCAAATTTTCCTCCACTCCATGAATCTCCAAAGGCAATATGAGAAAAACCGAAAATTACACCCACAAAAATTATTAAAAGAATTGCTTTTTTTGTATCAAATATATCAAGTTGATTTGGATTCCACAAACATTTTAGGAAATATTTGAGGGAAGATTTGTGAGAGTAAAGTGCAAATAGCGGGATTCCAATCAAAATAATTCGGAATCCAAATTCTTCAATCAAGGGAGCAAGGGTCACGTAAAAAAACTGAATAAGTTCATTGTCAGCAAGAGGAGGAGTAATTACAATTCCAAATCCCTCTTGAACAAAATTAATCAAGCCTGAAACTAAAATTAGGATAGAGAACCATTTAGTGACTCCAATCATATAATTAAAACGAGTATCATATTTTCCAACAGAAATAATTGGAGAGATTGTCTTTAGGAAATCATGTTTTGGACCAAGTATTGCAATTACAAAAAGTATCAAATAAAATATCCACAAGACAGTAAATGCATCACCAATGCTAACATCTACATCAGAGCGATAAAATGATGTACCTTCAAAAATATCTAAATGGCTTAACGGATACTCGTAATTAATATCCCCACCAATATCACTTTCAAAAACTACAAAAATCCCTATAGGGAAAGAGACTAGCAGTAACCCAAAGATTACAGATAGTAGGGCAGTATAAGGAATACCAATAGATTGTAATAATTTTTTAGAATTTTGCAATTCTTCTAATGCAATTCTATAGTTTCTTCTGCAAATCCTAAATTGATCAAAGTGTCTTTGATTGTATCTCTATGATCACCTTGTAAAAATATGTAACCTTCTTTTGCAGTTCCCCCACATGCATATTTGTTTTTCAGTTCTTTTGCGACTGTTTCTAAATTATTTAATTTGGGATCCAAACCTTCAATCATAGTGCCTTTTTTCTTAAATCGTCGGGTTTCTAATCGAATAATAATTTTAGTACTGTCTTTGGCAAGTTCACCACAAGCACACAAATCTTCTGGGAGACCACAAGTATTACAAATTACTGCCATTCGTTCGAAATAATTTCAATTATTCACACTATTAAGCCTTGTTTGAATATCAATTAAAAATTAAAAATAAACGGATTTTTTAGATAGAAAATCAAAGGAAAAACATGGCAGAAGACCTTACAAAAAAAGCTGCAGAAATGCTTCTAAATGGGGCAACCTTGCTCGGAGAGCCATGTCCATATTGTTCAGGAGTCAGAGTTATGAAAGAAGGGCAAGCACTATGCATAAGTTGTGGTCGTCAGCCTGAAAAAAAAGACATATCCACATCTGAATCAACAGATGAATCAGCATCTCCTATTGAGAAAACATTGCAGAAAAAACTCACTATTCTTTCAGCAGAGTTAGAGCAAGAAAGTGATCATGAAAAGCAGCAAGGCATTCTAAAAACGATCAATTCTCTATTGGAGACCATTGAAAAAACAAAAGGAAAACAATAATGTGTCTAGGTTTAATCAAAAACTAGCCTTAAAAATCATAATAGAGACAGCAAGATATTGATATTTCTCAATATTGGTATCGTACAAATTTTACTTAAATTATATAGTTGATGAAATAAGAAAAACACCAAATGGAGTTTAATGATAATATCATCTATGGATTAATATCAATTGTAATTTCTATTGTAATATTTTTTAGCATAAGGGGGATGATAAAGACCAAACTCAAAAAACTCAAAGGAACCCAAAAAATGCTCAAATTGATTTCGTTAGGAATTGTCATAACAGAAGTAACTTACTTGGGAATAAACTTTGGAATTTTTCAACATGCCACGGAAGTAATCGCATCAGTAGGAGTTGCATTTGCACTTGTAGTATGGGCGATTCAAAATAATCTAAAGAACATGGTTGCTGGGATTGGGATATATCTAAATTCTGAAATAGATATTGGTGATATAATCGAGGTTGAAGGAAACAAAGGAGTAATAATCGAACTACATTTGACAAAAATTACTGCTCTGGATGATGACGGAGTGAAAATGTTTATTCCTACTCAAAAGTATCATGAAGAAGTAGTGAAAATATATCATAAGCAAAAGAAAAGTAAGTAAATTTGTCAATGCATCATGATGTTAAAGTATTAGAAAAAAATTGTAAAGAATTACTCAAAAAAACCAAATAATTCATGGAGTCACTAATGAACAAGGTAAAATAATTCGGCAATATTTAGAACAAACTTTATTGCTTTTTTGGATGAGAAAAAATTAGCAATATACATGCAAATGATGCAAAATTTTAGAGTCAAACAGGAAATGATCGATTTAGTATAAAATAGACTATTTAGGGTTGAAATTCACGCTTAGAATAAAGTTTTTATGTTAAAATAATTGCTTTCGTGTTGTAACGATGGCAGACAAGAAATCAGCACCACTTCCAGCATCAAGTGGTGGCCTTATGCGATTCTTCGAAGATGAGACAAAAGGATTCAAAATAGATCCAAAAATCGTAGTATCAATTCCTATCAGTTTAATTGCCGTTTCGTGGATTATAGATTTATTTTTCGTTCCGTGAAGAAACTATGGAAAAAGCTCCAGACGATGTTTCAAATATACACAACAGATTTTCCCTTACTTTAGTAAATCCATCATCACATTATTTCTCTCTAGTAGTTTCAATGGTAGTAGCAGCAGTAACAGTTCTATCAACATACTTGGGTTATCTAAATTACCTAGGTTTTGAAGATAATTGGTTTAGACTGCCACTAGTTTTAGGAGTATTGTATGTGACACAACTACTAGATACACGTTTCACAAAGAAAAAAGAATATTCCAAATCACTTCATTCATCTCTATTTGGCAACATGTTATGGACTGTTACACTATTAATGGGAATTCTTTCAAGTATTGTTTTATCAAAAGATTTAGAACCATTTTTCATAGTCTTTGGACTACTACTTTTTGCAAGTTTTAGAATTGGAATATACACAACCACGTTAGGAGTAAGTCTCAAAAAAGCATGGACAATTTGTTTAATTCAGCCACTAGCAATGTTTCTAGTATTAATTCCACAAGACATGTGGATTTCAATACTTAGTGAACCAATAGGATTAGGTTACGGAATATCTTTTATGATTATTGCAAGTATTTGGTCAGTTTTAACTGATAGAGCAGGAAGGCCAGCAATGGAAAGTACACACAAAACAATTCAAGCATATCTTGCATCCCAAGGAAATGATTTTGAGGACGCAGAAAAATTAATGGAACAACGCTCAAATGAAACCAAAGTGTCCACATCACAAATTAAATTTTTGACTCATGATGGCGAAAAGGAATTCAGAATGGTTCTACCAGGAATTCACCCAGGACCATATCATCCAGTAGGAGGCAGCAATATACCATATCTAATTTACAAGAATTTATCGTCATCAGCCATGATAATGCATAGTATTTCAGATCATGCATTAAATTTACCATCACGAAATGAAGTTGAAAAATATCTAAAAAATTTAGAAAATAGTAAAATCAAAGAGGAAGGAATGAAATGTACAGAGCCAGTAACAGTACAAATTAACAAAGCCAGAGTTACAGGATTACTTTTTGGAAATAATCCGTTATTGTTCTTATCACTATCCCCTCACGGAATGGAAGATATCCCAAGTTATATGAAAACAGAAATTGTACAATATGCAGATAATAGAAATTATTCTAGAACAATGATTGTTGACTGTCATAATGCAATGGGGGAAGAAATATCAAAAGAAGACGGAGAAGACATGCTTAAAGCGGCAAAATCATGTTTAGATACTCTAATTACAAAAGATAGCTTCCCAATAGAATTAGGCTATGCCAATACTGACGAAATGGATGTGTGGACAGAAGATTTGGGAATGGCAGGGTTAGGAATAGTTTGTCTAAAAATTAATGAAAAAAAATATTTTCTTGGATGGGCAGATTCCAATAACATGGAAAATGGAGTAAGAGAGAAAATCATTGAGATATTTTCAAAAAGAGACTATCAGTTATTAGAGATTTGCACATCAGATACACATTATGCCCCAGTAAAAGCAAGAAACAGAAATGGGTATTATCAACTTGGATTAATTACAAGTGCAGATAAACTTGCAAAATGGTTCTTTGAAATTGCAAAAAGTGCAGAAGCCAACATTTCATCTACAAAATTTGAAATTTTAGAAAATGAAACTAATGTTAAAGTTATGGGACAAGGAATCTATGAAGATTATTCAAAAGCATTAGATAATTCATTGAAAATTACAAAAGGATTCGTCATAGGAGGAGTAGTGTTTTTTGTTTCTAGTCTGTTCCTATAGTTTTCATTTGATCAATATTTCCATAAAATTCATCCACAAATGAGCCAAATTGGAAGATAGGGACAATAGGTACATTTTCAATAAAATTGATTTTGTCTTGATATAATGTCACTATTACAGGCACGGCAATGGCCCCAGGGGTTTTAGCAACATATTGTTTGGTACGTTCAATCTGTTTTTGAACAGCCGCTGAAAGGGCAGAGGTGCTATATCTATTCCAGTGTTTACAATCTATCAAGATAGCAATACCAAGTCTTATACCAACAACATCGATTTCCATTCGAGGTTTTTTTAACATAACATTTTTCAGTACAGCAAAATTTTTTTCAGATAAAACTTCTGCAGTCAATCCCTCAAAATCCCTCCAATCTAATTCAATAGCAATTTCATCTATTGGAAAACCTTTTTCAAGTAAAGCAACTGCAATTTTTAATTTGTCACCATCTTCAAAATAGTATACACCATCGTTTATTGTTCCAATTTCATTTTTTATGAATTCATCTAAAATAATTTTAGAATCTATTTCATTCATTTTTGTAACAGCAGAAAAATCTTGAATAGAAATTCCTCCCTGAATTATTCCCTTAATTCCAGTGATCATTTTTGGATGAATTTTCAATTGAGATTTTTGATTCATCTTTGAAATATAGGTTTTAGCAGCTAATAACACCAGGTTATTATGATATAGGTTTTATTACATGGTTTTGAAAGTAACAACATGAAAAAGATGCTAGTTATCATACTAGCTATTTTGGTAGTGTCTTTAGCATTTGGTGAATCATTTGCAGAAAAAAATACATTTTTTGATTCAGTAAAATTTATTCAATATCTTGATGAAAATACGGCTTTAGAAGAAGTACGAAACGGAAATCTTGATGTATACTACTATACAATTTCACCAGATAGACTGGAAAATAATCAAGACACAGAGGGGTTACATGTATTTGATTCAACAGGAGGATCATACAGCATTCTAATCAATCCTGCAGAATCAGAAAAGTTCAATCCATTTTCATATAAAGAAATTAGGTTTGCATTAAATTATTTAGTTGATAGAAAATTAATTGTCAATGAATTGATGGGAGGGTACGGTGCACCAATTATTTCATACTATAGTCCAACTGATCCAGAATATCTCACAGTTGTTGAGCAATTAGAGACATTTAATTTTAAATATAATCCTAACTTTGCAAATCAAGTTATTTCAAAAGCTCTAGATGAAAATGGAGCCATCAAAAAAGAAGGAAAGTGGTATTTTGATGATATAGCGATAGAGATTACAATTTTTATTAGAAGTGATGACCCAGTGAGAAAATCAATTGGTGAAATACTATCTGCAGAATTAGAAAAAATAGGATTTATTGTAAAGAAAGATTTTGGTGATTTGAATAAGGCATTCGTAGTAGTGTATGGTTCTAATCCTTCAGATTTAAAATGGAATTTATACACTGAGGGCTGGGCGCGTTCAGCATTTGTAAAGTATGATTCAGTAGGTCTGGGACAAATGTATTCTCCATGGTTTTCAAATATGCCAGGCTTTAATGATCCTGCATATTGGAATTATAAAAATGAAAAAATAGATGGCCTTACTCAGAAAATATACACGGGAGATTTTGAAACATCTGAACAAAGAACAAAATTAATTCAAGAAGCAGTCACAGAAGGAGTAAATGAATCAGTACGGATTTTTTTAGCCAGTAAAATTGATCAATATGTTGTAAATGACAAAGTAGAAGGAATTGTAAATGATTTTGGTGCAGGGGTTCCAAGTAGATTCACACCAATTAATGCAAAAAGCAGCGAACAGGAATTAGTAATTGGGGTCAAACAAATCTATCAAGGGGCTTGGAATCCAATCATGGGTTTAACAGATAGTTATAGTAGACACATTTGGGGAATAATCTCTGATCCTGCTACATTCAAGCATCCATTTACAGGCGAAACCTTTCCTGTAAGGGCTTCATGGAATGTTGAGACTGCTGGACCAAATGAGAAATTAAACATTCCAGAAGAAGCAATTCGGTGGAGTCCCAGTTTGCAAAAATGGGAAAATGTGGATATTGGTAATGAGGCAACTAGTAAAGTTACATTTGATTTTAAATTTAGTAAATGGCATAATGGTCAAAAAATGGACATTAATGACATAATTCATTCTCTATATTTCACAATTGAATGGGGAACTCAAACAGATGCAAATGACAAAACATTTGATACTGAATTTACACCAAGAGCTGCACAAAGCATTCAATCAATTAAAGGGATAAACATTCTTGATGATGATACAATTGAAGTTTATGTAGATTACTGGCATTTTGATGATGGAGAAATTGCAGAATGGGCATCACTTTGGAGCGTAGTCCCTTGGGAGATAACTGCAGCGATGGAGAAAGCAGTTACAGAGGGAAAAGCGTCATTTTCAAGATCAGGGGCCACAAGTAAAAATGTCAATTGGTTGTCACTAATCATTCCAAATGATGCAACAGCAATCAAAAATTATCTAAACGAGTTTAAAGAATCAAACCATATTCCAATCTCATTAGAAAAATTCCCTTACGAGGACTCAGAGTATTTCAAGAACAGATATGAATCATCAATTAGTTGGATTGATACCAACAAACATGCAGTGATAAGTAACGGACCATTTTATTTAGAATCTTATTCACCAGAATCTCGAACCATCAAGGTGACTACGTTTGAAGATGATTCATACCCATTTAAAAAGGGAGAATGGTCTGAGTTTGAAAATGCAGAATTCCCATCAATTACAAAAGTTGAATTTGAAAAAATTATTCAAAAAGGCCAAGAAATTACAATAAGGATTGAAACTTCCAATTCAGATAGGATATTATATTTTTTAACAGATAGCAAGGGAGAAAAAATTGTTTCAGAAACCCTAGACATTGAAGACAACCAAGTTATAATCAAAGTAATCTCCGAAAATTCCAATAAACTAGGTATAGGTGCAAACAGCATCAAGATTTTTGCAATTTCAGATTCTGTTTTAAAACCTGAATTTTATGAATCAAGTTTCATTGTAACATCTAACTCGGAAGAACTACCAAACAGAACATTTGAAAATATAGAATTTGATATGAATGATTCATACTATTGGACGATGATAATTCCACTAGTCATAATCATAGGGATATTGATTTATTTGAAAAAGCGAAATTAAGCCAGACCATAATCTTTTAGAATTAAATCTATTTGGGATTCATTTTCAAGTTTCGAGTATTCCTCTAAAAGATTTTGATTTAATTCATAAAAAGTATGTCCCCATTTGAATTTGTCAAGTAGTTGCATCGATTGTTCTTTAAAACCTAAAATAAACAGCGATGCAGATAATGCTTCAACAGTAGTTAATTTATTTAGTTTTGAATAGTTAACAGGATTTCCAGCAAGTAGTGGTGGTAGTTTTCTTTTGATTCCTCCAAAATTTTTAGAAAACGCCTGATCTGCTAGATTCCAAGAACAATCAATACCAATTATTGAATGAATCACAGATTTGTCTTTAGGTAGCAATGTTTTTTCTGAGAAAGGATCCAACACCAAACCCTTAGAACCAATTTTCTTAATATTTTGAGCAAGTCCAAATTTAACCATTTTTGCAGCTGTGCATTTTTTAGGATCATCTTGATAAAACATTAAGACTTGTAATTTCACTTTAATCAAGAATTATACTAAGAGTATTTTGAATTTACTCTAATGTCTTGTAAGTTACTTTATAGTAGAATCTGGAAACCTGTTCGTCCTTTAGAACCTCAACATTCCAGTTTGCATCAGGCAAAAAGCCAGTTGAAGATTCAGGTAAAATACTAAATTTCTCTAGACGAACATCAGGACCACTATATCTTACATTTAGACTAACCCCATCAACTTCTACAACATCATAGATTTGGCCAGGTTTTCTAGTGGATTCTCTTACTAGGCATTCGGCATCCGGTCCAATAATACAAGTTCCAGTCACGGTAGTCACTTTAAGATCAACATTTGATTCATCACCCCTAGTAGGAGTAATCAATGATCCAGTCAAAACCCTCGGAGCAATTGTTACATTATCTGTTGTTTTTTCCTCAGTAAAGATTGGAATTGTTTTATCAGCTATTCTATTTTCTTTTTCAATCACAGTATCTAATTTTGGAGTATATGGTTTTTCTACAACAGTGAATTGCATCGAACCAGTATCAAAATCAGCATCAACTGATACCTCATATTTTCCAACAGAAGTAACTTTATCAGGAATTACATATTCGTATGTGAATGAACCAGAGGGACCAGGACGAAGTGTTTTGATGGGACCAGTATTTTTTCCACAAATAAATGAGCCACAATCAATTTCAGTTGCTGCTTTTTTTATTATACCAACATCAAATTTTTCTAGATAGATTAGCTTGTTTGGCTTGCCAGTGATTATTACGGTATCACCTGGATAGTATTCTGATTTATCTAAATTGAGTAATAATGCTAAATCATCTTGAATGCCAAACAAAAAGTCATTTGCAACGCTAAAGCTTGATTCAGTTTGAGTATTTCCATAATTTGCGCGCACAATGTATGAGCCTTCATCAAATATAGTGGCAGGTAATTCAAAGATACTTGAGAATTCTCCACCCTGTGATGGATATACATTGGCTTCATGAATTAGTTTGAATGGGAAAGAACCATCAATGATTCGTAACTGAACTCGGTCTTTGACAACTAGGCCTTCTTCACCTTGCTGACGCTGAATAACATTACCAACAACTTTTAATTTCTCACCTGCCTTGTATAGAGATTTTTCAGTAGATACGAATAGAGGAGTTAAAGATAAAGAATCATTTTCAGGATCTTTTGAAACTTTAAAGAAAACATTTATGCTTTCAGATGGGATTGAGACTTTGATTTTGTAAATACCGTAATTGGATGTTCTAACATCTCTTCCATCATCATTTTTTAGAGTTGGAGGTTTTTCAAAAGATGGAACTTTCCAATCCCATGAAAAACGCTGATTTTCAACAGTTGCGCCGGATTGAGCTCTAGAGCCATCAGGCCTAGTAACAGATATGGATACAGAGTGATCACCAGTAGGAGGAAGTATTCCTGTTAAATGAACAGTCTCACCAAGGCCATAAACATCCTTATCGATTGAGATTATTGCGCCATCTTCTAAGTTAAGAGAATCGACAATTGAAAAAGTTGAAGTTACAGTATGTGACATGTACTGAGATTTGACAACATAATTTCCTTCAGTGAAAATATTTTTTGTAGCATCAACTTGAATTGAATATCTTCCAGAAGTTTCAGGTATTGCAGTAAAATCATAACTAATCTCACCACCACCACCTAATCTTTTTGCTTCTTGCAAATCATTAATTTTTAGAGGTGCACCATTTTCATTTAAAATTGAAATCTTCACTACACTTCCTGTAAGATAGCTAGAATTACCTAATGGATCTTTAACAAAACCACTAATGGCTATTTTGTCGTTAAATTCATAGACACCCATATCAGTCTCAACCGTAAGTGGATCAGTAGAAGGGACAAAAGTTTCAGGATCTTTTACAGCATATGCAATAATTGAAGCAGAACCAATTTCTTTAGATACAGTAATTTTGTAATCTCCCAATCTAATTGAATTATCTGGAATTTTAAAAGAATATGTAAAGGAGCCATCACCCATAATTTTTACACTATCTAGAATTTTAAATCCTGAACCACCAGAAGATGTAAGAGAAGATTGTTTTGTTTGTACAATTTCCAAATCTAAATTGCTTATCCAAACATCATTAATTCTACCACTAATGGAAACAGTATCGCCTAATCCATATGCAAGTTTGTCAGTCCAGAGAGATATTGGAACATCTTCTTTGATGTCTTCAACTACCTCAAAGGTAGAAGATACAGATTTGTCAGAATAATTAGCATCAATAGTATAGGTTCCATAATTAGGAGCCACAGTTGTAAGATAGACAGTTGTTAAGAATTTCCCTTTAGTTGGGAAAAGATTTCCATTTGCAATAATTTCGCCATCTGCATTTCTTACAGTAAATGACATTCCTTCAAATTCAATAATTTCAGAGGCAAATCCGGTGATAGCGACATTTTCTCCAGGAAGATATTGTGATTTGTCAGTTAGAATACTAATGTCAGAGTCTTCTTTGATAACTTGTTCGAATAGTTCATTCCCTACAGAAAAAACTGTGCTAGATGATGAACCTGCATAGTTTACAACTACATCATAAGTTCCTTCGTTAATTCCTAAAACTTGATGTAAACTTAGTGTAGTTTTATATTTCAAATTAAGATCTGGGTACATTTTGATTATTTTGTTGAAGTTGGGGCCAGTGATTGTAATTATAATTTGCTCAGGTTGGAAGAAAGGTTTTACTTTATACACTTCTTCTGAAACACTACCAGAAATTACGGCCACTTGACCAAACAAGTAAGATGGTTTATCTGTTAAAGTAGTAACTGTGACACCATCTTTATCTTGTGTTTGTATTAATTTTCCATTAGATGAACCTGCAGTTGAAGTAACAAACTTCCAGTCACTGGAGCTATCAGAATCAAATCCATCGTATAATCTCTGCCAAGAAGTAAAACTATTTTGTATATCAGTAAGTCCTGGAGTCTTATCAACAACTACATTATTTTCATCTCGCAGTTCAACGGATTCATTAGCATCAGTAAACCAAACACTCTGATATGAATAAGTCAAAAATTGACCTGGTTTAATTATAGTACCGGGAGAAATAGTCATTGTTTTTTTGAGAACAGTAGTTGATGCAATCTCCCATCCACCAATATCCACATTAGCATCAGTAGGATTGTAAAGTTCCACCCATTCAGAAATAGAAGTTGAATCATCACCGGGAGGATTGATATCAACTTCATTAATTACAACATGATCAGATGTTTGTGCATATGCAGGTGCTAAAACACCAGCAATAAAGAATATAGAAAATACTAGAGGC
Source organism: Candidatus Nitrosopumilus sp. (assembly GCA_013043295.1). GTDB lineage: Archaea > Thermoproteota > Nitrososphaeria > Nitrososphaerales > Nitrosopumilaceae > Nitrosopumilus. The sequence continues at coordinate 3,741 of JABDOO010000016.1, read as the reverse complement.
AGATATCGATTCATGGTTAATTCCTGATTTGATTGCCTAATGGACTCATTTTAGAATGGGATTGAGGAAAAGTTGAGCTTATTGTTAAAGTCAGATATCTTAAAGTCATCAATAATAAAGCCAATTTTTTGGTTTTAAGGCATACGTAGGAGTTATTCTTGTGAATAGTCACAATTTGGGCACTTTTTGTCAACCACCACAGAGCCACACTCCATACATAATCCATCGCCAACATCCTTAGCAATAGACTGCCTCCTTTTTTCCACGTAGACTTTGATTCCAAAAAACATGATTATCACAATAACTGCTGCCAGAGCAAGACCAGTAAATGGAGTCAACCCAATCATAAAAAGAAAAAGCCCTACAACTAAAACAATATCCCGTCTTTCGAATTTCAATAAAGCCAAAGGGATTGAATATTCATAAAAATATGCCGGAGCTCAGACTCAATTAGTTACTTCATATCAAAGTCATTACTCTAACTCTTCTTCATTGCTCGGCAATAAAATATTGAATCTATTTGATAATAAGATAATGATGGTGGGATCGGCGAAATTTGAATTCGCGACCTCTGCGTCCCAAACGCAGAATCATACCAAGCTAGACCACGATCCCAGTAAATCCAAAGAATCGCCCAATTTAAGCTTCACAGATAATCATTTTAAAGGCAAAATTAGGATCGAAAACGTGCAAACAGAACAATATCTCAAAGCAGGTAAAATTGCAGCTGAAGTTAGAGAAATGGTAAGAGCCAAAGACTGGATAGGTAAATCAGTTTTTGATATTTGTGAAGAAGTAGAAAGTGAAATTAAAAAGAGAGGAGCAAAATGTGCTTTCCCTGTAAATACAAGTATTAATGAAATAGCAGCTCACTATACTGCAGAACCAAATGATCCTATTACAATAAAAGATACTGATTTGGTAAAAATAGATCTTGGTGCACAAATTGATGGATACATTGCAGATACTGCAGTAACTGTCTGTTATGATGCTCAATATGACGGATTAGTTCAAGCTGCAGAAGAAGCATTAGGTAATGCAATGTCTATGATTAAAACAGGAGTTAAAGCAAGTGATATTGGTAGAACTATTGAAACTACAATTAAAAAAATGGGTTTCAAGCCAATAGCAAATCTTAGTGGTCATTCATTAGAACAGTACACCATACATGCAGGAAAATCTATTCCAAACATCTGGTCTATTGGCGGATTTTCACTTTCAGATAGTTCGGCCTATGCATGTGAACCATTTGTTACAACTGAACAGGGAGGAGGATTTGTTAGAAATGGAAAAATTAAAAATATTTTTGCTCTAAACTCACGCAAGAAAACAAAGAATGAAGAAGCAGACAAATTGCTAGATTTCATTTGGCAAAATTGCAACATGCTGCCATTTGCATTAAGATGGATTACTAAAGAATGGGAAGAAAAGAAAGCTAGAGAACTATTAGATTTTCTAATAAAGAAAAAAGCAGTTCAAGCATATCCAGTATTAATTGAAGTAAATGAACAGAGGGTGGCTCAGGCTGAACATACATTCATTCCAAATGAAAATGGAGCTACAGTAACTACTAAAGCAGAATGAAATCCAAGGGGATTTAAAATTGAGTGAAGAGGTAAGGCCATGTCCTAAATGTGGAGGATTTATGTTTAAAGAACAGGGAGAAGGAGCATCATGGTATTGTCCCAGTTGTAATGTAAAATATAGAACAAAATAATCTTAAATTACTGCTCTGTGGTTTCACCAAAGATTTTCTCAATCCTGATTAAGCCCTCACATGAATTACATTTTGCACCTTCTGCAAATAAGACATCACCTTCAACAAATTTTCGTTTTGTCAAAGTGGCACATTTAGTACACTGCTCTAAGGTATACGCAGTGGTGATTTTCTTCTTCGAGAATATCATTGTGGAACCCCCGAAGTATTTCCTACTCCAATTACAACTACAGACTGACCTGGCTTAGTGTTTGTTTGAATCATCTCATTTACTTGGGTTCGTACATCCTCAGCAGTATCAGCAATCTCTTTTGTCATCAAAGTAATAGCCTCCTTGACAGATTGTTTAACAATAATAGAGAAAATAGGGATTTTTTTGCCAGTAGCTATTGCTTCAATTTGGAATCTTTCAGTGCCAATTCCACCAATTGCAGCACCAAATCCTTGAGCAACTGTTGCTGAATCTTCTCCCTCCATTTTTAATGCAGCATCAATCATAATTATTGCATCAATGGTATTTTCTGAAACAATCTTGTCCAATGCTTCAGCAGGTCTACCAACAGTAGAGCCGGGACCTTCAGCTTTTAATAGAAATAATTTTCGATCTTCTAAAGTGATTTGTGAAAGAGAGGTTTGAAAAGAAACATTTTCTTTTGGATTGTTCAACATCATTTTACCAACAATCATTGGTCCAATTCCATCACCAACAGGTTGACCACTTTTAAATGCAGGAATGGCATCTTTCATTGCCTCTGCCTGCTCCATTATAAAAGGAAGAATCATCTGTAATGGTAAAATCAAAGGGTAGTTGTTTTGTTTTTTAGCAGTCAAAAACATGTGATTAATTATTTTGTATATCATTTGTAATGATGATGCAATTTCAAGTAAAGTTTGAACTTTTGTTAGTTCAATCTCAGACATTTCAGGGGCTAGCAATTTGACATGTTCTCTAGTATAGTCTTCTCGGGATCTTACAACATGATGAACTTTGTCTACTATTCCGTTAGGATCCATATCTACTGGCATTACTGTGAAATAATCTAAGAATTGATCAATCTTTTTTGTAGGATCGTCTTTAGATTTCAGAGTATGCTTTACATAATTAGTTAATTCATTTTTAGATTCTGTCCTAAATGTATCTAATTTTTTAATTCCTTTTTTAATTTCTCTTGAGGTAACAAAGAGTTGAATTTGTTGCCCATAAAACACAAAAAGAATTATCGGAAGTATCCATACCAACATCATCAGAGGATTTGAATCATCACTCATTGAGAACAACTGATCAAGATCAAAATTCGTAAAATTCACTAGATTCAAGACTTCTCTGAACCAAATTAAAGCATTCGTCCAAAATTCAAGATAGAATTACATCACAATATGCAAAAAATCTGTATTTGAGAGTAAATAATGGCGAGTGCTTTTATTATAGTTCAAATACACAAAAAGCCGAATATGCCACAAACAAAACCTATCGTAAGTGTAGAAAATGTTGTAGCTTCAGCAGATGTAATGCAAAAGATGGATCTGAATGAAATTACCAAGACATTTCCAGATGTAGAATATCATCCGGATCAATTTCCAGGATTAGTTTTCAGACTTAAAACTCCAAAGACGGCTACATTGATTTTCACTTCAGGCAAAATGGTATGTACTGGTTCAAAATCTGAAGAAATGGCCAGAAAGGCAGTCAAAACAGTTGTACAAAAACTTCGAAAAGGTGGAATTAAAGTTAAAAAAGATGCAGTAGTAACAATTCAAAATATTGTTGCATCCATCAATTTGGGGGGAAAAATCCATCTAGAGCAGGCTGCTAGAACACTACCAAGAAGCATGTATGAACCTGAGCAATTTCCAGGACTCATTCACAGAATGTTAGATCCTAAAACTGTGATATTGTTGTTCTCATCAGGGAAGTTAGTTTGTACAGGTGCTAAGCAAGAACCAGATGTATATCGTTCTGTAAACAACTTGCATGCATTACTAGAAGAAAAAAAATCAATGATTTATGATTAACATCCTAAGTC
>JABDOO010000011.1 GCA_013043295.1 Candidatus Nitrosopumilus sp. | reverse complement strand
ATGTGATGTTGGCTGGAGGAACACAGATGACTGCAGTTTTAGCATTTGCATCAAAAATAGGTTTCAATGAAGAAAATACTGCAATAGGAACAACATCATACATCACTGATGATCAAAGTGCAAATTTCACTAGTATGGTTAAAGAAATTGCTGATATTCCTGCAATTTCTGTCAATCCAGGCTTGCAAAATTCACAATATTCAGGATTAAAAGCATTTTCTGAAGGATTTGCCAAAGAGGGTGTTGGATCTGGTGGAACTATAATATCCTCTATGATTAAAACGGGAAATAATTCTTCAAAATTTTTAGAACTAGCTGAAAAAGAATATGATAGACTCTTTACTTCACAGTAACTGATTTTGCTAAATTTCTAGGATAGTCTGGATCTGTATCTTTTTCCAAAGCTGCATAATAGGACAACAATTGAACTGGAATAATTTCTGAAATTGGATATAATACCTGATTTATTTTTGGAATTTTAATCCAATAATCATATACATCACTTTCAATATCTGAAACTCCAATTATTTTTGCCCCACGAGCTTTAATTTCTCTTGCACTAGTTAGTGTGTCAGAATATGTAGAATCATTTGGATTAAAAATTATCACAAACACATTAGTGTCCATTAATGCAAGAGGACCGTGTTTTAATTCACCACCTGCAATTCCTTCAGCGTGTATGTATGTTAACTCTTTAAGTTTTAGTGCTGCCTCAATTGCAATTGGATGATTAATTCCTCTGCCTAAAATATAAACATCTGAAACATCTTTTAATTTCCCAGCAGTCTGTTGAATTTTTGTCGTATTCTCCAATGTTTCTACAATTGATTCAGCAAATTTTTCAAAATTTATTGTTATTTTGTTATTTGATAATTTTTGTACAATTTTGTATAGTATTACTAATTGTGCTGTAAAGCTTTTTGTTGCAGCTACTCCTATTTCGGGTCCACAGTTCATTCCTATCACAACATCTGCTTCACGCGCAAGTGATGAAGTAAGTAAATTAACAATTGCTATAATTTTGCAATTTGCCTGTTTTCCAATCTTTACAGCTTCTAAAACATCTGCACTTTCTCCACTCTGCGATATTGCAATAATAATGGAATTCTCCTCTATGCTATCTGGTGCAAATTGAAGCTCACTGGCAATAATCGGTTCAATTCGAACTTTTGCATATTTTGATAATATTTGCTTTGCAATTAGGGCAGAATTATAGCTGGTTCCACTACCTGTAACATAGATGTTTTTTGAATGTCTCATATAATCAACGGTTTGTTCAACAGCTTCTTCTGACTTTTCACCTGCTTTCAAAATTGTCTCTGGTTGTTCATAGATTTCTTTTAATGTAAAATGAGCATAATCTCCCTTGTAGGCATCACCAAATTCTTTAGAAACTTTTGTAATTCCATACTTTGCATGCTCCCCATTAAAATCTAAAATTTGAAATTTATTTTTCTCTAAAATCACAAAGGTTCCATTTTCTAAATAAATTGCATCATCCGTAAATTCAATAAAACCTAACACATCACTTGATAAGAAAAAGTCATCTTGTCCAATTCCCACTATCAATGGTTCATGAAATCTTGCAGCTGCCAGTTGTCCATTTTCAAACATTGCAACAAATGCATAATGCCCTTTAATCTCAGAGACAGTCTGCAAAATTGTTTCTTTCACATCTCCTGTTTTTTCATAATGTTTTTGAAGTAGATTCGCAATTACTTCACTATCTGTTTCACTTTTGAAATCATATCCATCTGCTTCTAATTGCTTTTTTAATTCTTCAAAATTTTCTATGATTCCATTATGTACAATTGCAATTTTTCCTGAATTACTTGAGTGCGGATGTGCATTAAAATCTGTAACCTTTCCATGTGTTGCCCACCTAGTATGACCAATTCCTATTTTTCCTGGCAGAGTGTCTAAATGAATTTTTGAATTAACTTCATTTACTTTTCCAATTCCTTTCTTTAATTCAATCTGATTGTTTGATTCTGTTGCAACTCCAACACTATCGTATCCACGATATTCCATTCTTTTTAATCCCTTCACCAAAATTGGTGCCGCAATTCCTTTCCCATAGTAGCCAATAATTGAACACATTATGATTCTCTTTGATAATTGGGGTTATTTACTGATAAGCCTATTTTTTTGATTGTTCGGTTGAAGAACTTTCATCTTTTGATGCTTCAGCAGCAGGAGTCTCAGATGCTTCAGCAGCAGGAGTCTCAGATGCTTCAGCAGCAGGAGCTTCTACTGGTTCATCCTTCTTTGTATTTTCTAGCATACCTGGAATTTTTGATTCTGGTGAAAAATGAACACTATCTTCTTCTTCAACTGTTACAGTATATGATGGAATGTCTACTTTTCTATCTCCAATCATAATGTGGCCATGAATTACTGCTTGTCTTGCTTGATATGGTGTTTTAAATCCCAGTTTCTTTGTAACAACAGTTTGTAATCTTCGTGAAAGTAAATCTGTTGGAGTTAGATTAAGTACATCATCTAATGTTGCATCACCACTTACTAATCCTATTCTTGCAAGAGATTTCATTAAGATAGGTTCTTTTTCTGCTCTAACTTCTTGTCTTAATGCAAGCAATGATCTAGCTTGATGTCTGACACGTGATAATTCTGTATGTGCTTTCCATAATTCTCTTTTAGTTCTTAATCCAAATGTACCAAGAGTTTTCAACTCTTCCATCTTTAATTCATAATTGAGAGGTCTCTTTGGTTTTCTCCAGACTTTACGTGGATATTTTGGATCTCCCATTCATAACACCTATTCTTTTTTCTCCGCTGGAGGAGCTTCTGCTGCTGGAGCTGCTGCACCTTCTGCTGCTGGAGCTTCTGCACCTTCTGCTGGAGCTGCTGCGGCTGCTGGAGCACCTGCTCCACCTTTCTTAACTGGAGCTGCCAATCCACCTTTTGCGACACCAACTGCGCCACCCTTTCTTCCAGAAGTTCTGGTTCTTTGTCCTCTAACTTTAAGACCGCTTAAATGACGATAACCTCTCCAACTTGCAGTAATTCTTTCTCTTTCAATATCATTTCTTAATGTAAATGGAATGTCTGATGTAAGTAAATGTAAATCTGCTCCAGTTTCAATATCTTTTCTTCTGTTTAGGAACCATGTAGGAAAATTACTTGCAATTGGATCTGTGATTAATTTTTCAATTGCTTGAACGTTTTCTTCAGTAAGGTTTCCTATGTTTGAATTTGGATTAATCTTTAGAGTGTCAAGAATAGCAGTTGCAAAGTTAAAACCAAGACCCTTGATCTGGGTTAATCCGATTACCATTTTCTTTTCACCCCGAATATCGTTTCCTACAATTCTGACAATGTGTCTATATTCTTGTGCGCTCAAGTATTCCAAAATTCAAGAAATCCCCGATAAAAACCATGCTAGGCATCAAAATAGTTGATTTTCACAATGCTCTGCTATTGGAGTTTCAAAACCATGCGTAAATTTACAGCATTTTTGCTCTAGATTATCTAAAGTCCTCATTACTAGTCCAGTCTTTACCCTGCACATTCCACAGATTACATTTACAGCATTTTTTGACTCCCCTTTGAGCATCAACATCAATACAAAAACAATGTATGCCTTTACCTGATGGGTCTTTACTGCAGAGTTTTTGCATATTTTTACTCCTCTCTTTTCTTAATTATCTTATTGGAGCAAATGTCAAAAAATATAACTTTAAAGTTCCCCGATTCAATCATGAGTGAATCTTTTGATCGAGAAAAGATCGTAGATTGTATGTTTGATCCTGTTACCTCTTCTATTTTAGCAGAGTTAGAGGATGGGGAAAAAGAATGCTCATTTTTAGCAAAACAATCAGAAATTTCAGAATCTGAAGTACTTGAAAGGCTTTCATATTTGATTGAGCATGGTTTCATTTCTCAAAACTCCAATGAAGGAAAACATGTACTTTCAGCAAATTCAGAAAAACTCTCTAGCATCATTGAAAACAGTGATAATTTTGATGCTACCATTAATGGGTTAGAAAAAATGGATAGTTATCTAAACTGATTTTTTTCTATTTTTGATTCCAATTATTCCAGTAATTGCTAAACCTACCATTCCAATGATTAGAATTCCTAATGATATGGAAGATAGTAATAATTTTTTATTTGCATCTGGGAGTGGCCCTATGGCACCTGCCACATAAATTTCATCATCATCATTACTTTGAATTATTAACTGATATGTTCCTGATTCTGTTACATCAAATTCTTTTTCAAACATGTCTTCATTTACGTCTTCAGAAATAATTTCTAAATTTGAAGGATCTAAAATTTTTGCAGATATTGTATCTTCTTTAAATTCCATCACTTGAACTGCAAAAACACCTCTCAATATTTTCTCTCTGTCCATATCTACAGAAATACTAACTACTTCAGATGAAGTAACTTTTCCATTCCCTTGTTCAATTCCTTCAAGTGTTACTTGGTTTTCTACAACTGATACTGCTAGTCCACCTACGATGAATAATCCAAAAATTACAATTAATAATCCTGATTTTTGCACAGATTGAGGCTGGTTTTCTTTAGTTTAAACTTATTTTTCTAATCATTTGTGAGATTTGTATCCAAAAGTTAGACAAGGCTAAAAAAGTTAGCTTAGGTTAAATTTAAATAAAGAATTTTGAATAATAACATATCTTGAAAATTTCACGTTCTACTATAATGATCTCATTACTTTCTATAGTTATTGGGTTATCAATAATTGCATTATTTCCAACTTTTTCTGATGCTCAATCTGAGCAGAAAACATTTGTTACTCATACTGGTGCTGTTGTAAAAACTTCTGGGGAAGTTCTTGATCCTCTCTACACCGAATCAACCGTGGATTTTGATCCAGATGAATTTTTGAGAAATTTTGAATATGGTCGAGTATCAATATCTGAGAGCGGTCAAACTATTCGTGATTACACAATAATTGCTGAAGATGATGGTATCCAAGAAATATCCCCAGGGATATTTTATAATGTATGGACTTTTAATGGTACAGTTCCTGGTCCTACAATTAGAGCAACAGAAGGTGATTTAGTTCGAGTCCATTTTATCAATAATGGTGCAAAAGAACACACTATACATTTCCATGGAATTCATCCAGCTGGAATGGATGGTGTTTTTGAACCTGTAGGTGGAAATGGAGGGCAATTTATTTATGAATTTGAAGCTGGACCTGTCGGTGTTCATCCTTATCACTGTCATGTAATGCCACTTGAAGAACACATTGTACACGGTCTTTA
>JABDOO010000040.1 GCA_013043295.1 Candidatus Nitrosopumilus sp. | reverse complement strand
TTGAATTGTCAATTTATACTTCATCACTTAGATCATTTACAAAGATGTTTAGCTTTGCAACGATTGTAGGAATTACAAAATTGACCTCATTTGAAATTAGAAATCTAGCAGCTATTGCTTTTGCTGTTGAACAAAAGATTCCAACTGAGACTACAATGTCAAAGTTAATCCTAGAAGAAGAATAGGATTTTAAAAAATGTTCAATTTCCCAAAGAAAAAAACTGAAGTATCTACCGAGGTATTAATCAAATTTATCTGGGTTAGTTCATTTTTAGCCATGATTTTTGCCCTTCCTCCTTTAGCATTATTTTTAGGAATTTATTTTGCAACTGGAGAATTAATAATTGGAGCAGTAATTGGCTTTGGTCTACATTTTGTAATTCTGGCATTTTCAGGAAGGATTTCTAAGGTAATTACCAAACTTGTGAGCTAAGTATAAGAAGCCAAAAAGGAAAATGATGTATTATGATGGGAGATAGGGATTTTCGAAGTATTGTAGAAAATGCATTAGGCTCAATTGGAAAAGAGTTAGAAATTGATATTGATTCAGCTGATATACAAACAATTCATCTACATGAGGTGGTCCAATGTCTGAGACGCTCATATTATGACAGGATTGATCCTAAAGAGGTCCAAAGAAGAGGATTCAATGAGCTTCTTTCAGGACTATTAAGAAGATTACAATATGGAAGCGACCCAAAAGAATTTGCTATAGACGATATCAAACTGAAGGGTCAAGTTGATATGCTTGTAGACGATTCTATATTTTTATTCAGAGGTGCATCTAGTGAGTTGGAGAATCCTCTAGCCAATGATGTACTATATCTAAATGCCTGTATGTGGATTTATGATAAACCAGACGGGATTATCGTATACATCACCGGGGATAAAAAAGAAACGACATTTTCAATCTCAAGAAATAAAAAAATGTTTGAGGAAGTAGTTCGTCGAGTTAGAGTTCTAAATGATCTTCTAAAAGAGCAAAAAACCCCCATTCTAGAACCATCAAGTGAATGCTCTGAATGCCAATATTTTGAAAGATGTTTCATGAAAAAGAAGAACACAAAACAATTGGACCTAGCAGAAATGTTAGGATTTGGCAACAAGAAAGACTAGTGAAAAATTAGAAAAATGTTGTAAAGGAAAAATTCCTTTGTTTAATCGAGTGGTTCCGGATGTCCTTTACCACGAAGAGCGAAACACACTACTGCGAGTGCAATTGCGACTCCTGCTGCTGCGCCATATGCGGCCATACCTGCTTCTGCCATTTGATAAAAAACATTGAAACGGGCTTTTATAACTTTGCCAATATTTTTTCTCTAAAAACATATTATCATAATTTTAAGATTTTATGATACTATAGACTATTTTTCAAATTCAAAATGAAGTGTGTTTTCTTGTCCGCTAGTCATTGAACTAAGATTGTAAAAGACGTCACCAGAAACTCTCCATGAATTATTTCCATCTTCAAATGCTTTCCATAGATCGGCTGTGTTGCCAGTATTTTTTATGGTTTTAGAATCTCTAAGAATAATTGAATTTTCTCCTAATAGTGTATAATAATTTGAACCAAATTCTACCATTCCTTGAGGTCTACTACCGATTTCCCCTCCAGTAATTTGTTCAGTTTCAGAATAATTTGTTTCAAATAATTGGTAATCCATTGTCTGTACAATCATAGCCCGAGGATTTGGATTAGATAGTTTGAATGCTAAATCAATCGTAACAGAACGCTCTGAAATTTTATCTATTGAAATATCTTCTAATTCAATTTGAATAGGTAGTGCTTGTGGAATACTTTGATTGGTCGCACCATCTCCTTGATTAGGAATGACAATTGTGGGTCCTGTTAAAAGAATTCCTCCCAAAATAACAGCAAGTGCAGCAACTGCAGCACCAACAAAAATTTTAGGGTTCATATTTTTTGCATATCCTCTTGATATCTTAAATGTTGAGATAGTTATTATACCATTGCAAGAAGAAAAAATTATGCAGTATTTTCAAGCAGTACAACAAGGAAAACAAAGGGCAAGTAAATCACAAATGAAAATGTTTGAAGTGGCAGGTTTTGGGATGTTAACATTAACAACCAAAAAAATTGATGGGAAATTTCATCCAGTAGGAGAAGAAGAATTTACTGCAGTAATAGCCTCACCAGATGGTCATGTTGCCGTTATTGTAGATAAAGATGGTTTTACAAAAGCCCAATCCAAGGCTGTGGAAAAAGAAGAAGCTCTTTCAATTTACAAAAAATTAAGAGATACAGGTATGTCAGAATATCCAGAAAATCAAATCCAAATTTGGTCTGAAACTAGACCTACCATTCAAAACGATATTGCTTAAAACTTATTTTGAAGGCAAAATAATTTCAGTGCCAACATTGGCACCTTTTATTGCCTTTTCAATAATTTTTAAATCTGCTTTTAGAATTCTTGTTTTTATTTTTGAACGCTCAATAATTTTTAGAGCAACAATATCCATTAAATCATAACCACCGGCTACAGAATCTTCATGAACTAACATATTTTTCAAATTTTTCATTTCAATTCGTTTGAATTTTTTTGCTTTCTTGAATTTGTTAGGATCCATATCATACACACCATCAACATCAGTTGCATTAAGAAATTGTTCAGCTTTGACTTTTTCTGCAATTAGTGCAGCAGTACCATTTGTGCTTTGACCAGGATGTAGACCGCCAGTTACTACAATTAAACCATCATCAACTGCATGTCTTACTTCCTGTAGAGTAGTTGGGGGATGAGAATATGCTTTGCTTTTAAGAGCATAAATCAGAAGCTTTGCGTTTAGTCTTGAAATTTCAATTCCTAGTTCATCAAGAGTAGATTCATCAGCCCCTGAGGATCTTGCATGAGAAATATAATGTCTAGCTATATTTCCTCCGCCAGCAATCACAATAGGCTGACAAATTTTGCTAATTTTTACTAAAAAAGCAGCATAGTCTTTTAGCATTTTTACATTATCCATTGCAAAAACACGACCAGATAATTTGATTACAATTCGTTTTTTCATTTTAGTTCACCAAGGATTGATTTTGCGGCAATTTCAACTTTTTTTCTGTTTTTTTCATGTGTATAGATTCTAAGTATGTTCATGAACCCAGAAATAGCTGAAACTACAGGTATTTGGGAAATGGGCATCTCTTTTGCCGTAGATTTTCCATCCTCATTAGAAATTAGGACTATGGATTTTGATTCATTTTTTGAAGGAGCAAGAGGAATTGATGGAGTCACAGAACTATCAACAAAAATTTCATTTTCAGGAACTTTGGATTTTTTAGAAAGCTCTGTTCTTAGTTCAGCTGTTAGAGTTTTTTTCAAACTTGTTCTACTTGTAAGAATTCGTTCAAAAACACATTTTAACAATTTTCTATTTTGGTAATCTTCAGCAAATTGTCGTGCTAGTTTTAGTTTGGATGATTTTGAAGAGATTATAGTCGATAATACGTATTCATCAGTTAGTTTGACAAATTCATTTAAGTTAAAAGATGTATATCCAAACTCGTCATCAGATAATCTTAAAGCTTCAATAAGCATAACTTCAGCAGCACGAACTGTTTTATGAAAATACACAGCTTTGAACATTTGATATCTTGAATGCATCATTGATTCAAAAGAATACAATGCAGAGCGCTCCAGTGCAAGTTTTTTCTTATGAATGTCAAGTGATTGTGTTATTCTTTTATGATCTACCTTTGCATGCTCTGCTCCAGTAAAATATCCATCTCGTAATAGATAGTCCATCATATCTGCACTCAGCGCTCCTGAAACAATTTCATTTAGATATTGAAATCGTGATTCTCCAAATGCAATTTTTGATATTAGTTTTTTATCAAATCCCGTTTTTCCAAGAATGTCACCAATTTCTGAATTTTGAATTATTTTTTTACCATAATCTTCATGTGAGACTTTTTTTTCTTGAATTACTTCTTCAAATAAATGAGAAAATGGACCATGACCTATATCATGTAACAAACCTGCTAAACGTAAAATTTGAACATCATCAGAATTTAAAAATCCTTTTTCATTTAGTGCAAAACCAGCTTGACTTGCAATATGCATTACTCCTAGTGAATGCTCAAATCTACTATGTTGAGCTGCAGGATAAATTAGATGTGCTCCAGAAAGCTGCCTTATTCTTCTCAGTCTTTGAAATAGAGGATTATCAATGATGGGTAGTTCATAATCATATACACGAATAAAATCATGAATTGGATCTATGATATCTAAATAATTTTTTTTCATAACCCTAGTTTTTTTGAAAATATTTTTAGGATTTCTTCATGTACTTGTTCTTTAGGATTTGTTGCATCAATTATTTTCCAATGTTTTTTCTTAGCTGTAGTACGATAAATTTTGGAGATATTTTTTAAAAATTCCTCATTCTTTTCAAACTTGTCTCTATGTGTTTTTTGTCTACGAAATGATTCTTTTTGGGAAACATCAAGTAAAATTACCAGATCTGCTTTAGGGAGACCTTCATCTAAATTATCTAACCATTTTTGTTTTAAGCCATTTGCTAACCCATAAACGAGATTAGAATGATAATATCTATTCATGATTAAAACGGAATTTTTCTCTTGCGCTGATAATATATCATTGAGCTTTTCCCACCTGTTTGCAGCTAAAAGACAATGAATGACTTGGGGTGGAAATTTTCTTTTTCCATCCAAATATTTTCTAATTTCTTTACCTATTGGAGTTCCATAGTCAGGAAAATGAAATAGTTTTGTTTTGATCTTTCGTTTCTTTAGGGCTTTTTCCAGCATCATAGATTGTGTTAGTTTTCCAGCCTGATCTCCACCCTCAATTACAATAATCATAAGTTATCAAAACTGAGAAATTAATTGATTAAAAATCTATCAAGGTTTATAACCAAAAATTGAGCATATAACACAAAATGGGACTTGTCAAAGAAGTTATCAAAGAGATTGGAAATAAATCCAGAGAATTCTATGAATTTGTTTTACCACCAATTGATATGTATCTAAATGAAAAAAATTTAAAAATTGTGATTGACATTCCAGGATTTTCAAAAAAAGATATCGAATTATCCTTATGTGGAGATATTCTTTCCATAAATGCCAAAAAAATTATTGACGAAAAAGAATCAGAATCATTAATTTCAAATCAGAGACCAAATATTATTGATAAAAAAATTAGGCTTCCTATAGAAATTAAACAAGGTCAGGAAAAGATAGAATCCGCAAAATATGATAATGGAACTCTTACAATAATTATTCCTGTAACAAAACAAGGTAAAGATATCCAAATAGAATAATTAGAATTTTCTTAAAAGAACTGAGGCTGTCATAATCAAACCAGATGTAAGCATTCCAATTATTCCAAGTGATTCATTTGATTGGTATAGTAATGCTGAACCAAAAAAAACTGCCGATGAAAAAATACTTCCACTTAGTAATAAAGCGGGTTTTTTATTTTTCATTAAATATTTAGATTCATCCATAAATTTTTGAATCTCTGGTCCTAATCTAATTGCAGAGTCAATTGATTTAGAGAAATTATCAAATGAAATCTTTAATTCTTCAACATATGCTCTTGGAATAAGATTTTCCTCTTCTAGAATATTTTTTAACACTTTGACAAATTTAAAGTCAACATTATGTGTTTTGTAAATTCCTTCAATTATAGATGCCATTCTCATATACAGTGCTAAATTCTTAGGCAATACAAATGGGAATTTACTCATTGTTTGATTAGCTAATTCCATTAAACTTTGAACTTCCATTTCATCAGGCTTGTTTCCATGCATTGCACGAATTGATAACTCGATGCCTTTTTCAATTACAGTTCTATTGTATCCAGGAGTTAACATAGAAAGATCATTCATAGCATTAACTACTCTAGGAGGATTTTTTTCAACTAAGGCAAGATATAGTCTAATTAGTTTAAACCGTGTTTCATTGTTTATTCTTCCAACCATTCCATAGTCATACAAAATTAATTTTCCATCTTCAGTCACTGAAATGTTACCAGGATGAGGGTCTGCATGGAAAATTGAATGTTTTAGAAGCATTGTAAAAAAGACCTTATGAACGTCAATTACGAGTTGTTCTCTATCAATTCCCATTTCATCAAGAGCTTGAACGTTTGTGACCTTAATTCCTGGTAAATATTCCATAGTTAGAACATTTTTTGATGATAATTCATCATAAACTGCTGGTACAATTACATTGCTAGAGGTTTTCATGTCATTTTTAATTTTTTTAAGGTTTTTTGATTCATTTGTATAATCCATTTCCTCATGAATTGTTTCAATAAATTGAGATAACATAGCTTTTGCAGAATAGCGTAAATTTGGATCAACAAATCTTAATGCAAAAGGCAGAACTTTTTTTAGTACTTTCAGATCTTTTGCTACAATTTTTTCTATTCCGGGTCTTTTTACTTTAACAACTATTTGCTGACCAGAGATTGTTCCCCGATATACTTGTCCTAATGAAGCACCTGAAATAGAATTGGGATCAATTTCATCAAATTTTTCAGTAATTGAACCAAGATCTTTTTCAATTATTGGTTTTACTTTATCAAATGGTGCAGATGGAACACTGTCTTGTAATTTAGAAAGTTCTTCTAGATATGGTTGTGGTAGAATATCTGCTCTTGATGAAAGCCATTGGCCTAGTTTGATGTATACAGGCCCTAATGAAATGAATGTTTCAAGTACTTTTCTAGCATTTTTTCTGAATTCTTCTGAATTAATTTGGTTTTTTTCTTGACTAATCCATTTCTTTCTATCTTTACGTAATGCAAGGATAGATGGAAGAAGTTTAAAGAGTACTTGGATTGTTCTAGTAGTAGACAAAATATTTACTCCAAATAATTTTTAATTTTTTTAGTACTTGCATATCCTAGATATCCGGAAATTATTGATGAAATTAATCTAGTAGAGATAGTTAATTTTTTTGAATTATTATTCTGAATTTTTTTTGCAATATGTGAACCACCAAAGATAGCACATGCTAAACCAATCAAAACTTCTGGTGCATCATAAACTAAATGTCCAACAGGATCTTTTCTAGGATCTATTCTATCAGTATGAACTAAAAATTTATCACTATATTCTCTGATGTGTAAATTACCGTAACGGTATTGTTTTTCCGCTCCATTTTTTTGTCCAAGGAATGTTTCTTCAGCTTCTTCCAACATGAATTCACGTAATTCCTTTGGGACTTCAATCTCATCCCCAGGCATAAGAGCAAGATCTAGTAATTGCTTATAATCTTACGGTATGGAATATGAATAATCTAAGACCAGAAGCGAATTGTGTTTTGCTTAATAGTGATTATAGTATTATGGAGTTGCATATAGAGCTCACTAAGAAATTCTACGTGTGTCTTTTATTAAATCAAAATTAATTATATTCAAATAGATAGGTTGGAGGCTTTTCATAAAAAAGACCTTACACCATCTATTGTATATTGAAAATAAGCTCATTTCAAATTATTTTTTGTAAATAAAATAAAACTAAGTGAAAATGCAACTAACATCAAAATACCTGGGACGTAGGCATAATTGAATCCCACACCTGGATGAGTTTCTTGGTGATAGTAATTTACCAAAAAAGTAAGAATTAGCATAATTACTCCAACAAATGTTAGTTTTCGGTGTTTTTCCAATAAAAATAAAATTAATGATAACTATATGAATTTAGGAAATGTTACAATAGTGGTGTTGTAATAAATCCAACAATACTACCTGCTAGAAAGAGGAAAATGCCCTTTGCCATACCCAATTTTGCTTCCTTAAGATATGATATAATTATGATCTAAATTTCCCAAAAATGGAAATATCTAGAGGTTATGGATTAGATTCCATTTGGGACAATTTTGTTATCACTTTTTCTAATTCTGCTTTATTTTCTTCAATTACTCTTTTTATTACTTTGATCTCTTCGTTAATTTGATCTAAATGCACATCATCAGAATTTTTGATTTGATTTTCTAGATCTTCTAATACTTGATAGTTATACTGATTAATTTTTTCTAGCTCGTTTTTGTATTTCTCTAATTTATCATATTGACTAGAAATTTCAGGAACATCAAGATATTCTGGAGTTGTTAAAAAACCTAATAAAATTACTGCACTACCAATTGATATGACAGTAATGAGAATGACGATAGTTAATCTCAATTTAATTAATCCTTAATTCATACATGTAGATTTAAAAATTATCAATTTGCTTCAATTGTAGCTTTTTTACGCCTACGAATTATGTAAAATGCAGCTCCTATTACCAAGATGATTGGAATAATAATCATTGAAGGATCCATTCCACCTTCTTCATCGTTGGATGGTTCAGAAACAATGATAGTTTGATCTTGAGTTAGAAATATTTCATCTCTGGTACTATCTTTGTATCGTACTGATATAGTGATGTCATGTTCACCATATCTTGGTTCCCCATCAAATTCAATTGGGACATTGAATGGAACAGGTGCATCAACCTCAATTTCATCAATAAATTGAGTGGTGGGCTTGATATTAGAGTCATCTTTAGGTTCAATTGAAACAAAACCAAATAATCCATCTTCATTTCCTTCATTGATGATTTCACCAATGACCATTTGTGTCCCAGATAGTTCAATTACATCTACATTGAAAATGGTTAGATCAATTAATCCCTTGATGTAAAAATCAACAATTTTAGAAACTTGCTGTAAGTCTCCATGTGAATTATAATAAGAAATTGATAATGGAAGTCTTAAAGTATCTCCTTTAAGTGATTCAGGTACGTATACTGTTGCAGTAAGATATCTTTTTGACTTTGCATCAATATTTCCTACATCCCAGCTTGATTCTAAAATTACAACATTTTCTATATTGGTAGTTGATGATGATGTCGATGCAAGTTCTGTTTGGGTATTTGTTGCAACAATATCTACTCCAGAAATTTGACCAGTACCATCATTAGCAATTTCAATTACAACATCATTTGTTTTTAAAGAAGTTAGAAATGGTTGTATTGCTTTAACATTGATTACACTATCTCCTGTAATCTTAAAATCAAAATTAGCAAATGCTGTTCGTACCCCAGATTCTCTTAATCTAGAATAATCTACTTTTGCAGTTCCAGGATATTGCTGAATTTTTGTATTTTTATCAATATTTACAAAAAATGTTAAATGGAAATTCTCACCTGCTAATGAATTTGAGTCACTATCAGCATACATGACTGAGCCTGGACCATCAGAAGAAGAAAATCCAAATGGTAATGATAGTTGTCCTCTAATTCCAGTAATATCCTGAGTCCCAACATTAGCAAAAACTACTGTAAAAGGCACATTACTATCTCCTCCTTTAACTTCAATTTTTGTATCAATAGTTCCAAAATATGCATCTAGGAATTTGACATCTCCAAAATCTCTTTCAAATGGTGACTGACCAAATCCTCCCGATGTAATTTGCGCAAATGAATTATCAAAAATAAATGGCAAAAGACCTAGTACAAATAATGATAGAATAATTGTAGATTTCATTATGCAGTGATCTCCATTTCTGATGGAACATCCCCTTCAAAGGCTTTACCATCTTTAATTGTAATTACTCTATCAACTTCACCAAAATGTTCTCTATCGTGTGTAACAATGATAAATGTTTGATTTAGTTTTTTTGCCATTGATTTCATTAGATCTACAATTTTTTGTGAAGTAATTGAATCAAGATTTCCAGTTGGTTCATCCGCTAATACAATTGAAGGTTTGTTGATTAATCCTCTTGCAATAGCGACTCTTTGAGCTTGACCACCAGAAATTTTATTTGCACGCTTTGATATTTGGTCTTCGAGTCCAACAATTTTCAATAAATCAATGGCATCTTTTTTTGCAGTATTACTAGTGCCTGCAATTTGTACTGGAAGTAATACATTTTCCAAAACTGTAAGATCAGAAAGTAGATTGGAAAATTGGAAGATAAATCCTAATTTTTTATTTCTAAATGATGAAATTTTATCATCATTCAGTGTTGTGGTACTAGTTCCATCTATGAATATTTGTCCATTTGTAGGAGAATCCAATAATCCAATCATGTTTAGTAAAGTAGATTTTCCTGAACCAGAACTTCCTACAATTAAAACAAATTCTCCTTTTTTAATTGAAAACGAAACATCATCTAAAGCTTTTACCTGATTTTCTTCCTCTCCATAAATTTTACTGAGGTTGTTAATTTCAAGTACGTTAGACAGTTCTCATGGCCTCCACAGGTAATAGCTTTGTTGCTCTATACGACGGGTATAGTGATGCAATTATTGCCAGAGTAAATGACATTAAGGCAGTTTGAATTATTTTTTCCCAATTATATGAAACTTCTAATGGCAGACTGTTATTGAATGACATTTTTGTCTCTTTGGCATAAAATGTATAGCCTAATCCAGCTGCTGTTCCGACACCTGCACCAATTGCTCCAATAATCATTCCTTGAAAAATAAAAATTATCAGAATATCTTTTCGTTTAGCACCTATAGAACGCATGACTCCTATTTCTCTTGTTTTTCCGTTGACTAACATCATTTGAATTGTAACAATTGCAAATGCAGATGCCATCATTCCAAAATAACCAATCATGTTAATCATTGCAATTCCAGATCTAAAACCTGCAAGTTGTTCTTCTGCAGACTCTTCAATAGTTTCAGCAAGAAAATCATCATTTGGAAACGATCGTAGAAAGAATTCTTTAACTTCAAAAGCTTTTGAAGGATCATTTAATTTTACCATTAATGATCCTGTATCTCCAGGTCTATTCATCATATCACGTAACGTATCAATATGAATAACTGCGGTATAGTCAAAACCTTGGCCTCCGGGTGATTTAGCAATTCCTGAAACAGTAAATCGCCTAATTTCATCTTGGCCAAATCTATCTACCACTAAAACTTTCACACTATCTCCTACTTGAGCTCCTCCAAGATCATTTGCAACATTAGAACCTAAAACAATAGAATTTCTTGAGAAAACATAACTCCCATCTGCAATTGTTTCATGAACAGTGGATGCTCTAATATCACGAAATGGATCAACGCCAACTAAAGGAACTCTGGTTTCTTCAATTAATTTTCCATTTTTTGTCATAT
Organism: Candidatus Nitrosopumilus sp.; assembly: GCA_013043295.1. Lineage (GTDB taxonomy): Archaea > Thermoproteota > Nitrososphaeria > Nitrososphaerales > Nitrosopumilaceae > Nitrosopumilus. The sequence continues at coordinate 102 of JABDOO010000040.1, read as the reverse complement.
TCATTTCTGCCGTCGATGAAAGCCGCGGTGTTGCTGCCTCAACATATGGAATTCTCTCAAACCAGTTTACAAGAGACAAATCAGATTTATCAATAAAATCTG
>JABDOO010000128.1 GCA_013043295.1 Candidatus Nitrosopumilus sp. | reverse complement strand
TCTAAATTTAATGATTTTTTTATTTCATCATCATTTACTTTTAAAATTACTGTTAATTGACCGGGCCAAAATTTTTCAACAACTTTTTTAGTGAATTTGTCAAAATGAACAATTTTTTCTGCAGTTTTAATTGAATATGTTAAAACTGGCAAAGATTTGGAAATGTCTCTAGATTTTATTTTAAATATTTTTTCTACTGATTCTTTATTGTATGGATCACACCCTATTCCATAAACTGTATCTGTTGGAAATATTGCAATTCCTCCATCTTTGATAATTTTGGCAGCTTTTTCAACTCCTGCTTTATCACATCGAACTTTCAATATTTTTTTATCATTTTTTTCTTTAATTACCATTTACTTTTGATAAGTTTTTACAGTATATTCAGAATTGAATAACATGTCTACTGTTGATTATGAAGATAATGATTTTGAAGACGATTTTGATGATAATTTAGATGAAACTGAAGATACTAGTGATTAAATACTTAATCCAAAATTATCTGCAAAATTTGTAAATGTATTATATGCTTGTAAAAATTCTCTTCCTGGTTGACTAATTTTATATTTATTTGAACCTTGATTATCTACTTTTTCTAAAAGTCCTTGAGATACTAGTGTTTTCAAAATTGCTGAAATTCTAGAATGAGAAATGTTTGCTTTTCTAATTAAGTAAGTAACTGATGCTCCATCTTCATCCTGTAAATCATCTCGAGTTGTTGATAGAATGTCTCCGATAATCTTCATATGTGTTCTATATTCAGCCATCTCTTCGATGATAATTGTTCTAATTTCTATGAGAGGGCACTGATATTTTCCAATATACTAAAAAGATAAAAGAATTTGACAAATTCTCAAAATATCAAGATTTTGAGCCTAATGAAAAATTATTCAAAATCTTCATCAAATTTTATCTTGGTTAAGGGGACTTTGCTTACTGGAATAAACAAAGCTATCAATCCTCCAATTTTGATTATCATTGATGCTGGATATAGAATTGAATCTGGGAATACAAATGAGTACCATCCTAAAAATTCACCTAATGCTAGTAATCCTAACCCAACAGAAACAGAAATTGCTCCTTTGTTCCTATTTTCCAGATATGACAACATTGTTTCAATTGCACCATATACCAACAGGATAAATGAAACAGATCTGAAAATATGTTCTAGCTGTACTGAGGATACAAGAAATAATGGAATAATTCCTACTGATCTAAAGTAGCTAGATTTAGGAAAGAATGATTTAATGCTATGAGAGAATGCAATAAAAAAATATCCTACTGTTTGAATTGCAATACCTAAAGTTTGAATCCATCTTTCAATGGTTCCTGATTTTGTAACAAAATCTTCTACCATGTATCCAGACCAAATGACAAAAAATCCTATACTAATTGAAAAAAAAGCAATTGTTAATCTAAATAATGTTGGACTTCCTGTATTCCTAAATCCTACATATGACATTATTCCAATTGCAAGTCCTACCAAAAATCCTACTAAATTAAGAATATTTTCTAATAAAAATTCCAATGATGATTAGAATTATTCTTTACTAATTATTTTAATCTGATGAATGATTACACTATTTTGTTAATCCCATTCGTCTAATGAACCAGCAGTATGTCCTTCAGTACTACTTGCATAGTCCCCCAAAATGTCTGAATATCTAGATTCATTATGTGCTACAAATTTTACATATTCCCCATAACTCATATCTAAATCACAGGATCCACATTTTACAGCTGAATAATCCATAGCCAATTCAGCATCCTCCTTACATTTGGGGCATTTTATCTTCATGACCACCTAGGTCTCTGATAATTATTATTGTTTTACATTCAAAAAAAGATAAAAGGAGTTCTTTATTCCTATTTTTCATGAGTCGTACATGTACAAAATGTAAAAATTCTATTCCCGACACTGAAGAACTTGGGATTGTTGCAGCAAAATATCCTACATGTAACAAATGCTGGGCAGAATGGAAAGAATATCAAATTATGGTAATGAATGAAATGAAATTAGATATGTCCATGTTAGATCATAGAAAATTATTGAAAAAACATGAGAAAATATTTGTCGGTGTTTTATCTCCAGAAGGAGAAGTGATTGATTATACGAATGAAGATAATAGAAAACCTGATGAGCCTACAGGTGCCTAGAAATTCAAATGTTTTTTAGCATTCTCTGGAATAACTAATAAAATTCGCCTTTTTGAATCCTCATCAAGATTATTGATGATTTTTTTAATTGTATTTGCAAGAATTTCTTTTTCGTTTGGTTCTAATGTTAAAAATATCTCTAAAATTCCATCTACATTAAAAGTAATTAGTTTCTGCGGTGAACTTGCAATCTCTAAAATATATGCAGAAAATAATCCTTCTCTTTGTTCTTCCGGTAATGTAGTTAAAATTTTTAGCCATGTTTTGAAAAGTTTTGAAAAATTTGGAAATGGTATTGTTGGACCAGCTTCTAATGCATTGTTAATTACTTCGATTTTTTCTTCTTTTGGTAATGAAAAAAATTCGACCATTCTTTTTTTCAATATTGGATTTCTAAGAAAATCCGGTAAATTTGCCAAATTAATTATAATATTTCCAGCAAAATTTTCACCAACCATCGATCTAAATGATTTATTGCTGAATATAAAATCATGTGAAAACACTTTAGCTTAAATAAACGAAATTGCGGTTTGACAATATGACATCAACTGTAGTTGTTGGAGGATTTTTTGGTGATGAAGGCAAAGGTAAGATCATCTCTTATTTGGCAATTAAAGATAATCCAAAAATAATTGTACGTGGTGGTGCAGGTCCTAATGCTGGTCATACTATTCGTGATGGCGATAAAATATACAAAGTTCGAATGCTTCCTAGTGGATTTTTGAACAAGAATGCTAGAGTCATGATTGGACCTGGAGTTGTAATAAATCCTGATGTTTTAAACAAAGAAATTCAAGATTTTGAAGTATCTGGTCGAGCATTTATTGATAAGCATTGTGGGATAATTGAGGAAACTCATCTTGCAAGAGACTCTAAAGGTGAACTAAAAGAAAAAATTGGAAGTACTGGTTCTGGTACTGGTCCTGCAAATGCTGACCGTGCCATGAGAGTTTTGAAATTAGCAAAAGATTTTGATTCACTATCTTCACTTATTGTGGATGTACCTTTAGAAGTAAATTCAGCTATCGATGCAAATGAAAATATTTTAGTTGAAGGTACTCAAGGAACTTTTCTCTCTTTATGGCATGGAACATACCCATTTGTTACTTCCAAAGATGTTACTGCTTCAGGAATTTGTGCTGATATTGGCCTTGGACCTACCAAGGTTGATGAAGTGATTGTAGTTTTCAAATCCTATGTGACTCGTGTAGGAACTGGCCCTTTAGACAAAGAGTTATCTCTTGAAGACGCAGAAAAAAAAGGTTGGTCTGAGTTTGGCACGGTGACTGGCCGTCAAAGAAGAGCTGCAGATTTTGATTTTGATTTAGCTAGGCGTGCAATCATGCTAAATGGTGCAACACAAATTTCTATTACAAAATTAGATGTACTCTTTACAGATTGTGCTGGAAAAACTTCTTATGATGAACTCTCTAACGATGCAAAATCTTTCATTACAAATATTGAAAAAGAATTAAACACGCCTGTAACAATTATTGGAACTGGTCCAGCTGTCAATGATGTGATTGATAGAAGAAGCTAGGCTCCTTTGTTTTGGATAAGTTTAATTTGTTAACTTACAGGAAATCCCTGTGGACAAGTTACAAATTACTGATAAATTACCACGTTACATTCAGGTTCATTCTACGTTAGAATTTACTAGGCTCGTTTGTGCATTAGAGCGTGCACCGAGAGTTTCATTTTTACATGATTATGATGGTAAGAAAATTTTATCTGTACAAATGGATGTTCTAAAAGAAAAACCAATTGTATACTATACCCATTTAGAAAATAATGGTCATTATTTATGCTATGGATTAAAAGGTGGAAAAGAAGAATCAGAAATTGTTGATACTACTTCTGATGCAAGTAAACTTTATTCCCCAATAGTACGAATAAAATCTCTACCTAAAACATTACAGCCAGGTAATGGAACCTTAGATAGATATCAACCAATCCAATTGGAAGATATGTCTAGTCTTGCAAAACTTACTTGGGGTATTGAAGAAGTTCCATTCCCGTTATTCCTATTTCCTCATAATGATAAATGGCTAATTGGTGTTTTCATGAATTTTAACGATGAAGGAACATCTTATTTTTGTCATGTAGTATTAGATTCAGATCCACTAAAACCTTTTTTGAAATTTTCTACAGTAAATAGTTCTCCACCGGCATTTGTTGAAAATCCTTCTGAACATGGATATTCATACATCAAAATAATAAAATTAAAAGACACTCATCCACTAGTAGATTATGGCCACCTTCAAAACTAGACTTTCACAGATCTCAAAAACTAATGGCAAAGTTATTCTTGCCAATGACTACGATCACTCTGTAAATAATTTAGAGTCAAAAACTATTCAAAATATAAAAAAATTACATCCATTTCTTTGCGGAATTAAACTAAATTTTCATTTACTTCTTCCTTTGAGTGGAAAAGAAATTCTAAAAATTAACAAAACTGCTCACAAATATGGACTACAAACAATTGCAGATATCAAACTAAATGATATTGGAAATACAAATAGAGTCACTTCTGAGCATTTATGGAAATTAGGATTTGATGCAGTAATTGCTAACCCAATAATGGGTCTTGATAGCCTGAAAAATTTAGTAAATTCAGCCCACAAAAATGGAAAGGGAGTAATCACCCTATGTCATATGAGTGCCCCTGAGGCTAAACTATCATATGATATGGAAATCAAGATGGGCAAAAAGCAACAGCTGTATCAATTGTTTTTGAATTGGGCTCTTACCGCAAAAGTTGATGGGATAGTAGTGGGAGCCACATTTCCAAAAATTATTCAAGAATGTTCTAAAAAAGCAAAGAAAAATTTGAGTATCTTTTCTCCAGGTGTTGGTACTCAAGGTGGAAGTGCAAAGGAAGTGATTTCATCTGGAACTAATTATCTTATAGTAGGTCGAACTATATTGAATTCTAAAAAACCCTTAGATGTTGCAAAAGAATTACAGCTACAAAGTTTTGGAAAGTAATGTTTGAGCCTTAGTTAACACTGTTCTTGCATTATCAAATGTAGTTTTTTCCATTGATGTATTATAATCCATCCAAGTATAATCCAAATGTTCATGCGATATTTTAACATCTTTTGTGTTTGTTTCAGCTAAGAAAAATACTACTTTTTTATGAACTAATTCCCCCTGATATTGAAAATTATATTCAATCCATTCTTCAAAATTTTCTAAAAATTTAATATCTGTAATTCCAGTCTCTTCTTTTGTTTCTCTAATTGCTGTCTCTTTAATGGATTCATCTTTTTCCATTTTTCCTTTTACAAAATCCCAATGTCCTGATGGATAATGTAAAAGTAAAAACAAATTTTTTGTTCCCTCTTTCCTAAATAATACAATTCCAGCTGATGTTTCTTCTATCATTTCCCTAATCTTCTCTTTCTCTCTTGATATGTCCTAATTGCCCTCATTAAATCTATTTTTCTAAATTCTGGCCAAAAAATATCCATAAAAACTAACTCACTATATGCACTCTGCCACATAAGAAATCCACTTAATCTTTTTTCACCTGATGTCCTTAGTATCATATCCGGAGATGATTGTGGTAAGTGTGATGTGTATAGATTTGACTCAATAACTTTTTTATCAATCTCTTTGACATTAAGAGATCCCTCTTTGATTTTTTCTCCAATTTTTTTTACTGCGTCCACTAATTCATTTTGTCCACCATATGCAAGTGCAATATTTAGAAAATGATTGTCATAATCTTTTGTGGCATCATCTAATCGTTTTAAAACATCTTTAATTGATTCTGGAAGTAGTTCAATTCTACCAATTCCTTTAACTCTCATTTTATTTCGATGTATTCTTGGATCATTGAATAATTTCTCTAATCTCATTCGAATTAATTCATATAGATATTCTAATTCCTCATCGTTTCTATCTAGATTCTCTGCTGATAGAGCATAAAGGGTTACTATTTTGATATCAAATTCCTCACACCAATCTAGAAGGTTTTCTACTGCGTCTGCCCCCTGCCAATGCCCTTTTTTTGGCATTGATAGATGTCTTTTTGCCCATCTTCTATTCCCATCTAAAATTAAAGCCACATGATTGGGAATATCTCCATTTTGAATTTCATTCTCTAATCTTTTACCATATATCTTGTAGAGACCAGATAATTGAAAAACAATATCTTTGAATTTGCTTATTTCATATCACCACTTAGTGTTTAATGTATAATTGAAGATATCAGTGTTGTTCAAAAAATGGGTTTACTAATTTACAATCATGAAAATTTAGTCTGAAATCATCTCTTGATCTTTATGTTTTCTATATTTCTTAAAGAGAATTGTGGCTGAGACAAGCGTGGCTGCTAATCCCCCTAAGAGAGGTGGAATCAAGGTAAATGATGGTTCATCATTAATCATAATATTGGTAAATTGTAAGACCGTTGGATAGAGTGCAGCTAAAACAATAATTCGTAATATATCGCTTATTTGTCTTGGAATCCCTCCAATCCAATTACTGAGTAATGTTCCAGCAAATATTGAACCCATTCCAATCCATAAAATTGGAATTGCACCCGATACAAATTGTCCAACTAGTACTTTGTCAGTAATTATAGAAATAAGCTCTGTATCTGCTTTAATCAATTCTGTATCAACTGCACTTACACCAGCAGGTACTGATGAAAGAATTAGTAAAACTCCTGCAACCATGGTAAACATTCTGATAAAACCCATCGGAGTTGGTTTTGACCAACTTGACCATACTCTATCAATATCAAATGCTCTAATCAAAAATGCACCACCCAAAATACTTACAAGAACTGCAAATATTTCTGCTGTATAGCCAAAAACTGTTGCTACCCCTCCAATTAATAAAAGAATTCCTGGAACTCCTAAAAAGAATTTTGAATATTTTGAATCATATGCAAGCATTTTAAGATATTTTCCAAAAACTGCATAAGAATATTCTACACTTCTACTTACTTTCATTACAACCCTTTGAACAGATACTACTGGGAGGACATTTTGAATAACTGGAATTACACTTTCGTCATCCTCACCATCTGAAACAATTACAGCACCATTTGCCGAAAATTTTTCTAGAGTTTTTTTTGTTTCAAGCAATATTTTTTCATCTGCTTGTACTCCTCTATCTTTAACTCCTGCAACTGTTACTACTTCAACCTGATACCCTTTGCTTATCAAATCTTCATATGTTTTAATTGCTGCAAAAATAGAGTTAGAATCCGCATCCTCAGGATCTTCCAATGCTAATCTTTGAGCTGCCTCAATACATGCATCTCTTCCAACCACTGGTGTAATGATGCCAGCTTTTTCGCCCACATCATTATCTCTATCTATGCAAATTACCAGCAATTTATTAGCCGTAGACGCATTAACATCTTTTTCAACTTTACCTGATTGTTGAGACATTCAAATTTTAATAACAAAATTGCTTTTTAACGATTTCCAACAAATATCAATAGCAAAATTAGGTTTTGAGGCTAATCTGGTCTTGACTGTTCAGAAATTTTAGCATATTCTTTGGATTCCATTTTTAATGAATCAATTTTTTCTAAAATTGGATTCATTTCATCTTCAGTACTTCCATTTTCTATCATCTTTGCTAAAACCTTGGTTTCAATAATAAATGAATTAAAAGATTTCATAGATTCCATATGATTTATGTAACTATCTTGCCATTCTTCAGATGGTTTTGATGTAATAAATTCACTAATTTGAGTAGTTACTTGAGATGATGTAACTTCAGTTACTGCAATATATTCCTCAGGTGAAATTTCTCCATTTAGTAAATTTTCATACTCTATCTCTACTGATTCTTCTAGTACTTCATGAATATTTTTTACACCATCCAAATAATTCCCATAATCTGATACAACAAAAGTTGTTTCAACATCTTCTGGTATAAGCCACATCAAAAAACTTGCTCCAGTAATTGCAGCTAAAATAATAGCTGTAATCATGATACCTTTTTTTGAAGCCATTTTGTAATTTTACTACAATGTAGCTTATAATTGGTAATATTGCCAAATTCTAAATTTCTTTAACAAATACTAAGAAAAGTCTATTTTTTCATTATACTTATCCATTTTTTTTTAAAAATTCTTGAATTTATTATAAAAATTTTGAAAATTGCTTTTTTAATGCCTAAAAAAATTTACCTACATCTAGTCTATAGTGAAATAATTTTCACAGCCTCTGCCTAAATACCACAAAGTTTGACAAATTTCATAATGGTTCAAGCATATTGCGTAAAATGCAGAGCAAAAAGGGATATCAAAGATCCCAAAGAAACTACACTAAAGAATGGACGTCCTGCTGTAAAAGGTACATGTCCAACATGTGGTACTAACGTCTTCCGAATAGGTAAGATGGAATAACCTCAGATAAGGTCCACACGATTTCTCTTTTTCAAAACCCATATAGGGTCTACCATGCACCATTTTTCAGTGACTAAAACAGATTACGAAAATCTTCTCAAGCGTATTCAGGATAAACTAGGTGATACTGATAAAGAATCTAAAACTAGATTTGAACTTCCTGTTGTGGATGTAATGTGGGAAGGTCAAAAGACATTTTTAAGAAATTTTTCAGAATTCCCAAAGATTTTACGAAGAGATCCAGATAAAGTCCTTCAATACCTTTCCAAGGAATTTGCAGTTCCTGCAGAAAGACTTGGAGATAAGGCAATGTTTGTAGGTAGACGAGCTCCTGATGATTTTACAAGATTATTTCAAATTTATGTTAAAGATTATCTTGAATGCCCAACATGTAAAAGTCCCGATACAAAAATTCTTAAAGAAAATCGAATATCCTTTTTAATTTGTGAAGCATGTGGTGCAAAATCCACTTTGAAAGGTAAATATGCGTAATGCAATTTTCAGTCAGAACTACAAATTACCAAAACCAAACAATGCTCAATATTTGTGATGCCGAATTATTGGGAAAAAAAATTGTACAAGATGAACTGACTATGCATATTAGTGAAAATTATTATGGTGAAAGATTTGTTGAAAAAGATGAAGCTGAATCTTTATTGAAAAATTCTTCAATAATCAATATGGCTGGTAAAGAAACTATTTCATTATCTTTAAAACTTGGCATTGGTTCTGAACTTGCCGTGAAAAAAGTTTCTAACGTTCCCTTTTTAATTATCTTTAATGTATAATGATGAATAATTTGATCTTTTTTTACAACATTATACCAATAACGAACGAAATATCTTTTATCTAGTGGGAGTATCTTTCTTTAATGACTGATATACTAAGTAAAAAATTAGAATCAAAATTAGACAATAAACTAATTTCAAAACAAAAACGAACCAAATTAGAAGATGGTTTTAAAAAAGGAAAAGTGATCAATGAAGTTTTGGATAAACCCACAATAATGACTCTTTACAAAATGATAACTGATCATATTATTGCCTATGTTAATGGCTCTGTAAGTGCTGGAAAGGAATCTGTTCTATTTTGGGCTGTAGATGAAAATGAGGTAAATGTAGCTTTGAAAATTTACTTGGTAAGTACTTCAAATTTTAAAAAACGTGAACCTTACATTTTAGGCGATCCCCGATTTTCTCATCTTAAAAAAGGAACAAAAAACCTTGTTTATCTTTGGGCAAAAAAGGAATACCGCAATCTAACACAATGCTATGAGGCTGGAATTCCTGTCCCTAGACCACTATATGTAACAAATAATGTTTTGGCCATGGAATTTATCGGCAACAATGGAAAACCTGCAAAATCTTTACTCAATTCAGAAGTTGATGAAAATGATTACACTCAAGCCATTTCAATTCTTGGGGATCTCTATCATAAAGCAAAACTTGTCCATGGAGATTTTTCAGAATATAATATTTTTAAAACTGAAAAAGGTTTAGTTGTATTTGATTTAGGCTCTGGTGTTGATCTTAGACATCCAAATGCTTTAGAATTTCTTAAGCGAGATATTAATAACATTGGAAGATTCTTCAATAAAAGAGGCATTCCTATTGAAGAATCAGAAAAAATATTTGAGGATATTGTAAAATGAGCTTTGAAAAATTACTTCGTATACCCAATGATAGAATAGCTGTACTAATTGGAAAATCTGGAAATGTAAAATCAAAAATTGAAGAAGCTTGTCACGTCACTTTAGATATTGACGGGGATACTGGTGAAGTTTTTATAAAATCTCATGGTGATGTTGAAAAAATTCAACCTTTCAAAGCTATGGAGATTGTAACTGCAATTGGAAGAGGGTTCTCACCTGAAAATGCAATGACTTTGTTAAAAGGTGAAAATGCATTGCATGTAATAGATCTTAGAGAATTTGCAGGAAAATCAAATGCCAATGTTGAAAGGATAAAAGGGAGGATCATTGGAGAAGGTGGTAGAGCAAGACGAAATATGGAAAATCTTAGTGGTACTCATATCTCAGTTTATGGGAAAACCGTTTCAATTATTGGTGATTCAAGTAAATTACGATTAGCTGTTGATGCAATATCTTCTATTTCAAGTGGAAGTATGCATGGTGCCGTTTATACAAAATTAGAAGCTGCAAATAGAACAGCAAAACAAGAACGAATGAAATTGTGGGAAGATCAAGATGTCTTCTATTAAAGAAAAATTTAATCAAATTTCTCCAAGTGAATTCTTTTACAGCAACCGTGATTTAGCAGGATTTAGTAATCCTACAAGATCTCTTTATACTGCTGTTAGAGAATTCGTTGAAAATGCATTAGATGCATGTGACCAAAAAGGCATTCTTCCAGATGTACACTTAACAATCAAAGCAGTTGAGCCTGAAAAACCTGACCCAAAACCATACATTTTGACTGTAAAGGATAATGGTCCTGGAATAGATGCAGAACACATCCCCCTGGCTTTCGGAACTGTACTTTATGGTTCAAAATTTGGACTTAAACAAGCAAGAGGAATGTTTGGTCTTGGGGCAACAATGGCAATCCTTTATGGACAAATTACAACCAACAAACCTGTTATTGTAAAAAGTTCTATAGATGGAGAAATTCAAAACCAGTTTGAAATTTTATTAGATATTCAAAAAAATAAACCTGTCATAGTAAAGCATACCACAAAAGAAGTCTCAAAAAAAGGATTGTCAGTAAGTATCTGTTTGGAAGGTGATTATTCAAAAGCAGGCAACAAAATTCGTGATTATGTTTATGAAACTTCTTTGATTACACCATATGCATCAATAACTTTTGATGATCCAAAGGGACAAAAATTTTCTCATTCAAGATTTGTTAAAGAAATACCACCACCACCAACAATAATCAAACCACATCCTCACGGAATAGATGTAGAACGAATTAGAAGAATGATTGTTGAATCACAATTTGAAATTCCTACAATTGATGATGCAATGATTGAAAAAGTTAGAAAAGATTTAGGATTGTCTATAAAAAATCTTAGTTTTACATCAATTATGGACAAGGCAAAGAAAAAATGGAAAACACTTTCTCGTCAAGTTAGGGTAGTTATTGCTTTGATGTCTTTTCTAAAAATGGATTTTGAAAAACTAAACAAAATAAAAATTGAAGATCTTGATATTCCAAATAAAAAATTATTCTATTGGGATTTTGGAGATTCCCAATCAAAATCTGTTGATATGGATCCTGAAAGTCAATATTACAAGCAATTGACCAACACTGTTCAGGGAGAACCGCTAACTACATTTTTGACAAAAAGATTTCAACGTATTGGACCAACTACCGCTGTAAAATTTGCAGAATTTGCAAATTTAAAACCTGAAAGAAGAATGGGTACTTTATCAAACCAGGAATTAGTTCAACTTAGTGATTCGCTTCAAAAATTTGAAGATTTTATGGCTCCTGATTCAAGTTGTTTGGCTCCTCTAGGCGAGGAACCTCTAGAGAAAGGAATCAAGAAATTCTTTAATCCTGATTTTACCGCTGTTGTTCAACGCCCTGCATCTGCATATTCTGGATTTCCATTTATTATTGAAATGGGCATTGCATATGGTGGGGAAATCAAATCTGGAGGTCCACATGTTTATCGATATGCTAACAGAATTCCCCTTCTTTATGATGAAGGAAGTGATGTAGTGCTAAAAGTTGTTAATGATACAGATTGGGGTAGATACAAGGTAAAAGGAGATCCTCCATTCATTATTGTATCGCATATTTGTTCTACAAGAATACCTTACAAAACCGCAGGGAAGGAAAATGTTGCTGACAGACAAGAAATTGAACGAGAATTAAGATTAGGATTACAATTTTTATCAAGAAAACTAGCTGCATACATGTCAAAAAGAGGTCAAGCTGATATGGCAAAGAAAAGAGCAAATCTTTATGCTAAATACATTCCACTAATTGCAGAATTTTGTACAGAACTTGCTGGAAAGAAAAAAGAACCTAATTACAAGAAAATATTAGAAGATAATGCAGTTGAATCTAAAAAACCAGTAAAAGAGGAGAAAGTAATTGAAAACAAGTAAAAAAGAACAAACAAGAATTAAAGAGCGAAGCAAAAAAGCTGATGAAAAACAAAAAAATATTCTTGAGATGCTTAAAAGTCATGGTGCAAAAATTTATGATGATTTAGATAATGGACAATTCCCAAAATTTTCTATTCCTAGTAGATCCGTAAGTAATATTGTATATGATAAAAAACTCAGACAGTACATCCTAGGAAATAATGCTGCTGTAAGAAGTTCAAGAAATTCTGCACAATTAAGATCATTTACACAATTAATGTGGTTGGCATTTTTTGCAAACAGATTAACACATGAAAAAAAATCTTCCACTTTAAGAGATGTCTATTATTCTTCACAGGCTTTCGCAATCGAGTTTGATGATCAATCTGAATCAGATAACATTATAGTTGATTTAGAGGCTGTAACTTCAAAACCTAGAGAAGATTTTCACATTTTCCCTGAAGAAAGAAGCTCAATATTTGGAGATTTGAATATAGAATATACTATACCTGGTTATGAAGGAAAAACTATGAATCTTTCAAATCACCCTGATGGATATTCAATAGGTCCTAGTTTAACAACTGCTGAATTAGTAGATACTAGCGCAGAAATTGTTATTGCAATAGAAAAAGGTGGCCTCTTTACAAGATTTGTTGAGGAACAAATTGACAAAAAATTCAAATCAATTATTATCAATACTGGAGGACAAGCTCCTCGTTCAACTAGAACATTATTAAAAAGACTACATGATGAAATGAAACTACCTGTAATTGTTTTGACAGACGGTGATGTGTATGGAGAACATATTGCAATGGTAATTAAATCTGGTTCAGCTAATGCAGCTCATCTAAGAGAGCTAACTGTTCCGGATGCTAAATGGGTTGGAGTGTGGGCTACAGATATTGAAAAATACAAGTTACCAACAATTCCAATGACTGAATCTGACATTAAGCGATGCTATGATTTGCAAAAAGATCCTAGATACCAAGATGGCATTTGGAAAAAAGAACTTGATGTATTTTTAAGATTAAAGAGAAAAGCCGAACTAGAAGCATTCTCAAAATATGGTTTAACAAATATTACTGACAAATATTTGCCACAAAAATTAGAATTGGCAAAAAGTCTTTAGTTATTTTATTCTTAGTGTAAGAACACCATTTCTATATTTGAAATCAAAAATTTGCATTTCTGCAACTCCTTCAATTGGAACTTCTTTTGAAAACCCAGATGTTCCGCGAATGTATAGAATCCCATCTACTAATCTAACTGCAATTTTATCTTCAGGACCTGGAACTTCTGCAACAAAGACTAATTCGTCTTCACCTTTAATTAGATCATAAACCCAATTCTTTGTTTCTTGTTCTCTTACCTTGCTGTATGATGGCTTTTGTTCCTTTGTCATTTTTTTAAGAACTTTTACCCAATAAAACATTGTAAGAGCGGCTGCACCGATTAGAATAAAGCTTACAAATCCAGTATCAGCTCTTTGTGTCATTATGTAGATGATCCCTAAAAATAAAATAATGATAATTGGAATTACAAAATTTAATGATTGATCATTTGAATATGCTCCTTTATAACTTGCCAAACAGTAAAAATTACAGTCAACCAAATATAAAGTATATTTGATTTTTATTACCATTTTTGATTTTTTAGCTATTGTCTAGTGACAAACGCTCCCAACTTTCCATTAGAGAAATTGCACTAAAAGGAACGATAATTGCAGCAATAATTACAATTCCTTCCCTTGTTTCATTTGTTATATCTTGGAATATTTTGAACAATTTACTTTATGCTGTAATGATTGGAGGAATTGTTCATTTTGTGGCAATGGGTTTTTCTTTAAAAATTTCAAAAAAGATACTGGTTAAAAAATAATCTTATAGATCATGTTTTATGTCAATACAATTTATTTTAAAAATAATGTCATATTCAGAAATTGAAAACAACTTGGTATCTGAAATTCATTTAGAACCCATTCAAGCTAAGGTATACTTGCTAGTTACTTGTAACGGGAAAATGTCTTATGAAACAATATCTGAAAAATTAGAGATCTCAATTGAACAGGCTAAAAAAGTTTCAAACGATCTAATGACTTTGGGCGCTTTTATTGATATTTCTTCCACAGAATTTGAAGCAATGCATCCTCGATTTACAGCAGTTAATATGTATAGAAAGATGTGTGAGCGAGAAAATATTCAATTTAAACGAAATAAAATAGTTGATAGCATTGGCGTTATTTTGGAAAAACCATACGATGATGCAAGAACTAAATAATGCTAAAGATTGGTGAACAACATTGGATATTGACACTGAAACTTGTAAGCATCAACCCGTCTATTTTGGTGTGGTTAATATCAACATAGATGAACGAACCATAGGTTCTGTTGATGTATGGCGTTGTGGAGTTTGTAAGAAAAAATTCTGTGAAGAAAAGCAACTTGGAATTGAAGAGCTTGCTGAGACCGTTGGAATGCCAAAAATTGATCCTGATGCAAAATGGGGAGTTACTATATGCAAACTTCAGCAAGGAAAATACAAATGGAAATTGGTCAAATTAAAAGAAAATGGAGAAATAAAACACGAATGTTTAGATGAAAAAGTAATTCCACTAAAAGTTAATGATTACAAAGTTGAGGATGACAAGCATTGGAGCTTTCTAATTGATGATAATGTTAACAAAGCTGTAGAAATTTAAAATCTCTGAAATGGATCTTAAAGTTCACATTAATAATATTCATGGAAGCCAAATGGCAGCAAAAATTACTGGTAATTTTACAATTGATGAGAATGAATTTCGCTTTACAGCTATTGCATTTGGTAGAATCGGAGGACAAAATATTGGTGCAAAACTTTCACAAGTTACTGAGAAGGAATTAGAAAAATTAGGATATGATGTTGAGGAAGTTATAGATTTGCTTCAGAGAAATCTATTACAAGGTGATTTGACTCTTCCAGATGGACTCACAAAAGAATCATTTGTAGATGATTAAAATTCTGCTTCTTCTAATGCCTTTGCACAAGAACAACTTCTTGTTTTAGGAATTTTATCAATTAATTCTGTTAGGACTTTTTTTGTTTTCTCTACATTTTTTGAAAGTGTTTCAATTACTTCTTTAGCTGTAACTGGTTTATCTGCCCAAACATCATAATCTGTAACTGTTGAAATTGAAGCATAACACATCTGAGCCTCTCTTGCAAGTTGGCATTCAGGAACAAGGGTCATTCCAATAATGTCTGCACCTGTCGTCCTATAGAATTTTGATTCAGCTTTTGTTGAAAATCGAGGCCCTTCAATGCAAATATACGTACAATCTTTATGCATATTTAGTTCCTGATTATCTGTTATCTGAAGTATTGATGATTGTAATTCTGGACAAAAAGGATCTGCTACTGAAATATGAATAACTCTTCCATTATCTGAAAATGAACCATCTCTTGATTTTGTAAAGTCAATGAATTGCGTTGGTAGCGCAAAATGTCCTGGTTCAAATTCTTCTTTCAGACTGCCTACTGCTGATGGAGCTATGATTCTAGTAATTCCTAATTCTTTAAATGCCCAAATATTTGCTTTAAAATTTATTTTATGAGGTGGAATGGTATGTTTTTTTCCATGTCTTGGAAGGAAAGCAATTTTTCTTCCCTTGAACATTCCAACAGTTATTGTGTCTGAAGGTTTACCATATGGTGTGTCAATATCTATTTCTTGAGCATTTTCAAGTAAACCTGAATCATAAATCCCAGTTCCTCCAAAAATCCCTATCTCGACATCTTTTTCCATTAGTACTTCACCAGTGATTTACAATTGTATTTGCTAATACCTTTCATTCCATTAAGATCAACTAATTCAATAATGAATGCAAATCCGATAATCTCTCCACCAACTTTTTCAATTAATTTTGCAGATGCTTTTGCAGTTCCACCTGTTGCAAGTAAGTCATCACAAATGAGAACTCTTTCACCTTCTTTGATGATATCTTTTTGAATTTCAATTGTGTCTTTTCCATATTCAATAGTATATGCCAATTTTGTAGTTTTTCCAGGCAGTTTTCCTGCTTTTCTTATCATAATCATACCTTTGTTGTATCTAGAGGCTAAAATGGAGGCTAGAATGAATCCTCTTGATTCAATTCCAGCAAATACATCGATATCTTTTGGATGAAAATATTTTGAAAATTCATCTGCTACATATGATAATGCTGATGGATCTTTTAAAACTGGACTAAAATCCCTAAATAATATTCCTTTCTTGGGAAAATTTGGATAGTCTGCAATTTTTTCTTTAAGATTCATAATGTTTGCTTAACTAGGTGAAATAAAATTGTTTGATATTACTCTATTTCAAATGTTGATTCTGCACTATTGAAAGCATCTGAAACTTTGATAGTGTATGTTCCTGGTTCTGTATCTTTAGGAATAATCCATGGTTGATTAATTTCTCCTTGACCAGATGCTCCAAATGAAAGCTCGTCAATTCTTTCACCATCTGGAGCAAAAATCTCCATAGTTACTGTTTGTTGGCCCCCAAATACTTTAATGATCTTAGATTTTCCAGCCGCTGCATAATCCGGTCCATCTTCTACTAATACAACCATGCCTTCTATTGAAGTTGCATGGACTTGCATTTCTGCATTATCAAAGTTTGAACCACTTGTTGCTTTAATAGTCCAAGTTCCGGGTTTTGCATCTGAAGGAATTCTAAATGAACTCTCAGAAATCTTTCCATTCTTGTTTGAATATGTCTCTTTAACCTTAATTTCATTACCATCTGGATCAAACAAAGTAAGTGTAAGTAGAACATTAGAACCGGTATCACCTAAAACTAGAATTGAATCCCCTGGGCTATATTCAATTTTTGTAGTATTGATATCAATATCTCCAGAACCAACCACTAAACCAACTGTGAAGATTTCTGTACTTTGTGATGTTCCTTTACTAGCTACTGCTGTATATACTCCTGATGCGAATCCTTTCAGATCAATTGAATGTGATCCACGACCATCAGGTTGAAGTTGAATAGAAACAACATCTCCCTTTGTTTTATCTGAAGGATCTATTATTAACAAACTGAGTATCTCAGATGCTTTTCCTGAAATTGTAATATATGCAGTTTCACTTGCTTTGTAATTGAGCTTATCAAATTCCAAGTTAACTGGAATTGTTGGTAGTTGTCCTAAACCAGCATATGTGAATTCTTTGTCTTTATCCTGAGTGGCAATTAAGGTGTATGTTCCTTCTGTGGTTGTTTGTGTTGTCTGATATTCAAATTCAACTTCTCCTGATGCATCAAGTGAAATTATATCTGAAAAGACTTCTTTTCCTAATGGATCCTCTAATACAATTTCAATGGTTTTGTTGGGTATTGCTGTTCCATTGAATTTCATTATCTCTCCTGGTTCAAACTTTAAAGTGGATGGAGTAATGATTATTTTTTTATCTGATTCTACTGTCCAACTAATTGATTTATTTGATTTCCCATCTGTAATTACTCCAGAGTACTTTCCAAATGGTCTATCTAATGGAACAAGAAGTGGTTCTAATTCCCAGTTTCCCTTACTATCAATTTCTGCCGTTCTTGTTCTGATAACTTCTCCTTCTGGTGAATTAATTGTTATTGTGATTCCTTTACCCGGAGTTCCCGTTCCAAAAATTTCTAACAAGTCACCTCTATGCACAACATTTGGAATCCCTTTAATTGTCAGTGGAATGTCTTGTGATTCTGGAATTCTATTATCAACTTCGCCTATTCTGAGACTAAGTTTCTTCTCTTCTCCATTCTTGTCTTTTATTTTAAAATCTACTCTGTCAGCTTTTTGATCAGATGGAATTTTCATTGTAGTCATAAAATGACCTTCTTCATCTGTCACAAATGAGCCAATTTTGTTTGAATCAATATAGAAATCAAATTCTTGCGATACTCCAAAATTATCACCTGTAACTCTAATTGATGAACCTACATTTGGTTTCTCTGGAACTATTCTAAATGTCGATTCAGTTCCCATACTTTCACTTGAATTTTCAGTATTTTGATTAGAACCTCCTGTATTTTGATTTGATTTTGGGTTTTGTACTACTGGTGGTAATTCTTTTACCACAGATAATCCAGTTTCAATTTGAGTTTCTTTTTTATCAAGAACTTTCCAGTTAATGGCAGGATTTGGTTTATCTGTTATTACACCAAACTTAACTGATTCCCCTGGTTTAATGGGCTCTGTTGACGTGAAAATTATTACTCCTTGTGAATTTTTTTCTCCTGTCCATCCTTTTTCGGTTTTAAATGATTTAAAATTATAATCACTTCCTAACCAAATTCGTAATGTATTGACTTCTTCATCTGAATCATTCTTTAATTCTAATATTGAAGTTTCTTCTAATCCGATACTTGTAACTGAAACACTATCTGCATAGACATATGATGGAACTGAAATTATTATGACGGAAAATAATAATGCAAATGAAAGGATAATTCCTCTCGCAGAGGATCTATTCATAAAATTCAAACCCATTTCTCTCACTTAAACCTTAAAGAATTTTCCTCAATTTTCTATTTCTCAGTTTAGTGTTTTTCATGAGCAAACTTCTTAAATCTTAACGCTTGGCCTTTTGAAATTTATCCAAATCAGGCTTTGTTACTACATTTTGATATTGTCTAATTCGCTCAGCAATTAGTCTGTATAGTGACCTAAATTGATCCTTAGTTTTGTCTGAAAGAAAACCTGCCTCTTCAAGAGTAATTTTTTCACAAATATACCTTGTAATCTCTTCATTGTCAAATTCTTCCCAATCATCTTCTCTATGCTCTTGCCAGATTTTTTTCAATTTCTCCAAGACTCCTTTGCCCTCTTTATCTATTACATCTTGAGGAGTAAGATTTGAAAATCCTTCTTGCCTAAGTTTAATTTCATATGTTTGATTTACTGGGTATAGATAATCTTCTAGTGCAATATAGTCTTCAATAGACTCTAGCTTCTTTCCCTCTCGTTCAAAGAATATTGTCTGTACCGATGAGAATTCATTTGAGACTAGTTGAGCTGATATTTGTTTTGATTCTTCAGAATTATCTAATAATACAAATGTTCTATATCCGTGATTTCTATAAAATATTGCCAAAGGTAATACTGCATTTTTGTTGTATGCTGCAACTACATTCAGTGGATTCATTGAAATATTTGGATCCTGTAAGAATTTATCAAATGCATTTAGATACATTGCATCTGACATTGTTTCAACTATGATAATTGGTCTAGAATTCGTTCCTATTTCTCTATCTACAATGGATTCAACTTGACCTCTGCATAATCCATACAAAATTGGTGTTAATGTTTTATCATCTGCATTCCAGTAGTCGTAAAATATTCTACTAAGATGTTTTCTTTTGTCTAATTCTACTACCAGTAAGTTTCCTGGAGTATAATCAAATATCATAAATGGTGAGTGTGTTGCATACAAAACTTGATTTGAACCTGCTAAATTTTTCAACAGATCTGAAATACCCATTTGTTGAGTTGGATGAAGATTTCTTGCAGGTTCATCTAATAGTAAAATTGCTTCTTTTAATTCTGCTCGTTGTGTTTCAGCTGCAAAATTAACTATAAATGAAAAAGTCCATTTGAAACCTTCTGCTCTTCTATTTAGTAGACCTGTATTGGTGATAGTTCCATCTTTATGTACATCTGATATTACAACACTCATAATATTTCCCGGATTGTAACGTAAATCAACATGAATGGGGTCACCCTTCCATGCAGGATTTAATTTCTTAGTTAATCTATTGCTTGCAGCATTTAGTAGTTTGATACATTTTGATGGACTCTCTTTTACTTCGTCTAATTCTCTCATGTCCAATTCTGCTAAATAGAATAGGTTTCTTACGGTCTCTGCCTTGTCAAACTCTTCAATAAATTCAATGGAATCTTGACGCTCTCCTTTTTCTTCTCTCAAATATTCATTGAGGTTGATATTACCATAGATTTTTTTATAATCTGAAAAATAAACAAATCTTGGATGCAAATCTGATGAAATGAAATTCATCAATGCTGTTTTTTCACTCTCACCACTGAGCAAATTTGAAAATTGATTTTCTGGACTTTCATAGATTTTTTCCCACTCTTCAATTACTTTTGGTTCTTGAATAGCAATTACGTGAAATTGATTACTAAATTCTGCCATTCCACTATCAAAGGCTTCTTGATTTTTTGGCACATCCTGTTCAAAAAACTTTGTATCCACTTGTATTCGTATATGGTTTGGTATAGTGTCTAAAAATCCAAAAATCTGTCTTGAAAAATTCTCCCAAGAGTTTAACCCTTTACTATCATCTTCACTTAGATCAATATCATCAAATTCATACTGAACTCTTGGATTTTGATTTGTTCTAAATAATTTAATTTTTTTAATTTCTGGTAATCCTGGAAACTTTTCTTTGATTAAATTTATTTCATGTTGATTAAGATCAAATTCTCCTTCTGCCAATCGCATTTCATCTTTTAATTCTTCATTCATTTCATCACAAAGATCTAATTCTGATAACTCTTCATCTTTATTCAAAAGAGTAAGTGCTTGAAGAATTGTAGTTTTTCCACTTTCGTTTCTTCCTACAAATGCTGCCAAATCACCAACTGTAATCTCACCAGAATCGTGAATGCAACGATATGCTCTTGCTCTAAATTTTCTAAGTCGCATCTAGCGATATTTAGTTGGCTACGATTTAACTCATTCGTCAAATTGATCTTAATTATTGAAATTTTGCTAAATAGATATAAGGGAATTACAGATCTTAAAACAAAATGGCTACAAACCGAGTTTTTGTTGTATTTGTTTTACCAGTAATATTTTCTGTAATTGTTGGCGGTGTAGTATTAGCTGATATTCTTCAAAAACCTGATAGGGAGTTAAACATGTGGCCAATGAGTCATTCTGAGGGAGTAGTATCTCATGATGATGCCCAAATTGAAATAATTGGATTATCTAAACAATATACTACAACTGAACCTGTTGAAATTCAAGTAAAAATTGGTGATTCCTCGTTTGATTGTGGGGATCTATACATTACAATTTATTCATCTGGAAAAAGCGATGTGATTACTCAGGGTGGATACTTTGAGCAATGCTTTGAATCTACTAACCAAATTATTCCTGTAGGTGATGAATTTTCAATAGTTGTTGATAATCCTGGTTCATATGAAATAGTCACAGAAATGGTCTCAAAACAACTAAAGAACATCTCTACTAAAGGAACATTTACTGTTAAATAGGAATGAAATATTGATTGATAAATAAGAAATTGAATTTAAAAAATAAGGTGATTTAATGGCAAAGAAAAAAGATACTCTGATTGAAGAAGCTGAAAAAATTAAAGCTGATCTTGATGCACTAAAAAAGAAAAAGAAGGTGCTTGATTCATCATCTACAAAGAAAGCAGCAGCAAAACCTGCAAAGAAAACAGCAAAGAAAGCAGCAGCAAAACCTGCAAAGAAAACAGCAAAGAAGGATGTAGAAAAACCTCCTAAAGCAAAAAAATTAACTAAAAAAGAATTAGAAGAAATTAAACGAATTGAAGAATTAACTCTTGAAGAAGAATTAGAAGAACAACTCTCTGATGCAGAAATTGAAAATTTCCAAATTGAGAAAGTTGACATGGAAAGATTGACAAACAAAGTTTGTGATATTTTAGCTGAGAAAGAATCAGATGGTATGTTACAAGGTGAATTATGGAAAAAGCTTAAACTTACAAACCAAATCGGTTCTCGTTTAGCATTAAAACTTGAACGAATGGGTACTATTACCAGAGAAAAACTTCTTGAGAATAATCGTTGGACTTACAAACTAATTTTAAAGAAAACTCCAATTAGTACACAATCAATTGAAAATGCACCATGTTTAGTTTGTCCAGTAGAACAGAAATGTTCCTTAGAAGGAGAGATTAGTCCTAGAAATTGTCAATTCATTGAAGATTGGGTAATTGCTGAATTAAAAAAACCAGTGAAGGCTAAATGAAACTAGCAGATGCCCGTAAAGATCATTATCGTAGATTAGCTCATGAACAAGGTTACAGAAGTAGAGCAGCTTTCAAACTACAAGAGTTAAACCGTTCATATCGTCTGATAGGCCCTGGGTTTAACGTTCTAGATCTTGGGTGTGCACCTGGAGGCTGGACTCAGATGGCTTTGAAATTAGTTGGAAATCAAGGAAAAGTAATGGGAGTTGATTTGTCTTATGTTGAAGAAATTCCTGATGCCCACATAATTCGAGAAAATATTGAAGATGAGCATGTCGTTGATGAAGTATTATCCTATTTTGGTAGAAAAGTTAACGCTGTAATTTGTGATCTATCACCACAAGTAAGTGGAAATTGGTCTGTTGATCATGCTAAACAAATTTCATTAAACTATGATTGTTCAAAAATTATGGATAAGGTACTGGCACATAAAGGGAATGCTGTCTTCAAAGTTTTTGATGGTGAATTCTCTATGGAATTTAGAGATTACATAAAGAAAAAATTTTCAAGAATCAACCTTACAAAACCTGATGCAAGTAGAAAACAAAGTAGTGAACTATATCTTGTTTGTTTAGGTTTTATTGGATAGTTTTAAAAATTTTAATTATTTCTTTAATATTTGCACTAGTTCTAAAACCTGTTGGATTAAACACTGTAACGCTAGCAGAAAAGTTACTTTCCTTTAAACTTGAAATTGCTTTTTCTAATTTTGGTGGTGATGATTTCATTATTGATGCCACTTCATCAATTGTATAGTATGTTCCTTGCATCTCTGCTTCCTCTAAACATTTCAAAAGTATTTTTTCACAATTTTTGTCTGTTTCTAATTTAGAATTTTCTATTATCATATCTTGAACAAATTCTTTGTCAAAAATTTTATCTATCCACAGTGGCCCTGCAATACTTATTTTTGATTTACATAGTTCACATTCTACCTCTTGCTCTAAAGAGATTTTTCTATTTCCACAATTTTTACAGTGTAAAATGTATCCTAAATTCTCTTTTTGATCTGGTTTATTGAGAACTTTGACATATGTTCTATAGTAGTGCATTTCACTTTCAACAAAGACTGGAATTACAGTTACACCTAGTCTTGCTGCTACTGTTCTTAGGGAGCCTAGAATCAATCTAATGGCAATTTCATTTCCATATTCTGTTCTGATTGGAATTCCTCCATACTTTCTTTTACATGCGGATTGAAAGAGACCATTTAGCACTTGAAGATCTGTAGCTGCAGTTGACAGAATACCTCCATGCATTGTTGCCCTAATTCCACAGTCAAAAAATGCTGCAGGTGAGCCAAAAGGATCTATGTCTACAATTGAACCCCTTTGCCCTTTTTTAGAATAATTGCTAAAAAATCTGCATACCTCTTTTTCGGTAAATTCAACATTTTTTATTTCATTTAGACTTGCTGAATATTTGGCCATCTGCAGTGCTGATGGATTTAGATCATTGATTACGACCTTTTCAACTTTTAATTCATTTGCAACTCTTAATCCTCTAGCCCCTACACCTGAAAGACCTTCTAAGAAAATTTTTGGACCTTCAAACTTTTGAAGAAAAGCAGAATATGCTATGATGGAAAAATCTCTATTTAGTTTTGCTCTTGGATTAAAAAAAGCAGGACTCATTGGTGGAACTTTGTCAGTAATCGATTTTTTTGGGACCAGTAGCTTTGTTTTACCTTCAATTATTTCTTGAAATGTTTCATCTGGAAATTCCAATTATTTTTCAATTTTTCTAAACGTATAACGGTTTAATACTTGTGCTTTAAGACACAATTCGTGCAAATTTGTGGGATTGATGATGCTGGACGTGGTCCAATGTTGGGACCCCTGGTTATAGCTGGAGTATCAATAGACAAAAAAAATATTAAAAAATTAACTGCATTGGGTGTTAAAGATTCAAAGAAACTCTCACCCATACTACGTGAACATCTATACAAAAAAATCATTAAAATTGTTGATAATTACTATGTTGCAAAAATTTCCCCTAAATCTATTGATGCTAGTGTAAAGAAACACTGTCTAAACAGTTTAGAGGCAAAATACATGGCAAAAGTTGTTTCAAAATTAAATCCCGATATTTCTTATGTTGATTCATGTGATGTCAATCCAACTAGATTTGGAAGAGAAATCTCAAAACTATCTGATAACCATAAAATTAAATCATATCATCGTGCAGATAGCAAATTTGTAGTTGTATCTGCAGCATCTATTCTAGCTAAAGTCACAAGAGATCGGGCTATCACAAAATTAAGAAAAGATCATAATTTGGGTAGCGGATATCCATCTGATTCAGTTACTGTGAAATTTGTGACAAAATATTATAAAAAAAATCATGAGATGCCTAAATTTGTGCGTAAAAGTTGGAAACCTGTTCAAAAAATAATTGAAAATAACTAATTTTTGAATTGTGAAATTACCATGGCGTGATCTTTATCATATGGATGCAGATCAATTATTTGTAGAACATCAAATCTTGGTTTTAATTTCTCTATTTCTTCATCAATAATTCTTTTTGGCGCTTTTGTTACATCGATACTTCTTGTTTTGATTACTAGGAAAAAATAACCTCCTTTTTTCAAAAACATTTTGCAATTATCTATTGCAATTTGTGTTTGATCTGGCTGTGCAATATCTACATACACAACATCTATTTTTCCAAATACTGAAAAATATTCTTTTGGTTTTCTTGCATCTTGTAATATTGGAACAATATTTTTTCTATATGTTGCAACTCTGTCTAAAAAATCTCTTGCTACTCTACTTGCATGTTCAACTCCATAAACTATTCCACTATTTCCTATAATATCTGAAATGTGACTAACAGTGGTTCCAGTTGATGCTCCTAAATATAGAACAGTACTTTTATTTTCAAAAGGAAAATAATCTAAATTATTCATTAATGCTGCAGCTAATTTACTCCTAAAAGGATCCCATAATCTGTATTCAATATTTTTTTTAGAAATTAATTTTTCTTTGTAAACCTGATTTCCAGGAACCATATTTTCTGTGGCTAATTTCTTTTGGCCTTCTGATTTTATCCAAAAAAATGATTGGTTATCTTCGTCCAAACTTTTTTCTCTTTTTATTTGAATTTTGATCCTCTCTTCTTGGATTGTCTCTATAGCTTCCTTCTCTTCTATCTCCACCTTCTCTTCTTGGATTGTCTCTATAGCTTCCTTCTCTTCT
>JABDOO010000106.1 GCA_013043295.1 Candidatus Nitrosopumilus sp. | reverse complement strand
AGTGGACTAATGTTGATTCAATTGCGCATACTGTAGTTAGTTCAGAAGGTTTTGGTGAATTGTTTGATTCAGGTTTGATGAATCAAGGTGATGTGTATTCTCTAGATACAACAGATTTGGAAGTTGGGGAATACGAATACGTATGTAGTTTACATCCATACATGATTGCAACGCTAATCATTGAAGCACCAAAAGAACCAACCAAAGTTGTAATGCCTGAAGGTGCAGCAATACCTGAAGATGGACAAATTTACTACGACCCAGAAATAATTGATGTTTCAGTTGGAACTACAGTACTTTGGGATAATGCAGATAATACAGTTCATACAGTTACATCTGGTGAGGCACCTGCAGATCCAGACGGAATGTTTGATTCAGAGATGATGATGGCAGGAGATACTTTTGAATTTACATTTACAGAAGCAGGCAGTTATAATTATTATTGTACATTCCATCCATGGATGGTAGGAACTGTAAACGTAGAATAGATTTGAATAGTATTATTCTAACACAGCAAGATAAAAAAGTCCTAGCAGAATTTTCAGAAAATCAAAAGCCTAATGAATCATGTGCCATATTGTTTGGAAAAGATAATCAAGTATTAGACTTGTTTTTAGCAGAGAATATCGAAGAATCACCTGTAAATTTTACAATCTCAAACAATCAGTTAATTGAAGGGTATAGAATTGCTGAAGAGAAAAAGTTAGAAGTTATTGGAATTTTTCATTCACATCCCAATTCAGATGCGTTCCCATCAAGTACAGATAAAAAATTCATGCAGAGCAATCCTGTGGTCTGGATAATTTATTCAGGTATCAATAAAAATTTCAAAGCATTTATTCTTGAATCAGATATAGTCGAGATTCCAATATCAGAGCAATCTTAGGCTTAAAAAAAGTGTGTGTCAAATTATGACATACACAGTTTGAGATGTTCGTCCCTCAAAAGACATACTGAAAGTTATGTTATTTCCCAAAAATGGGAATTATGCAAAAAGTTTTGATCATTCTGATCATGATAGGATTTACAGTATCAATTCAAACAGCTTATGGCAGTGCCGTAATGCCTGGAGAAGAAGATACAATTTTCTGTGATTTGTGCATTGAGCAAGAGGATCTGATAAAAAAATCTAAAAATAAAGAATTCAACATGAACGGATTTGATTTTGACTATAAAGATACAAGAAAATATCCTACATGGATTGGCTGGGTACCAGCAGAACCATTAATGGATGAATCACCATCAGCACTAGAGCAAAGGATGAACAATGATAAAAATACCTCTCATGGAATTTCAAGAAATCATATTTTATTTTCCACATTACTATATTTAGAAGAAGTTGAGGCAAAACAAAAAATAAGTTTAGATAAAATCACTAATGAGGATTTTTATAAATTAGATAATTTCCATACAATTTATCCAGCTGGAAGTATTCAAAATGATAATCAACTAGAGGATAAAATTTTAGAAAAAACAACTAGTTAAAACCCAAAAAGAATCATTCATAGAATATATTTTTAAATTATTTTTTACGAAACGTAGCACTTTCGCTATGAAGATTTTTAAGAATTGATTTGTCAGGGGAAATAATTTTTCCAATCACATTTACAGGTGATGCAGGAGTAATTTCTCCAGGATTTCCAATAGGAGTAGGGCCATAGAACAAACAGATTGCTTTTCCTGTTGGCCAGTAAGCAACATCATTTAGTTCAACAGGAGACTTTGCATTTTCTTCAGGCTGGGAAATAGGGGATTTTGAAGTATAGATTTCATCACCCCAAACATTAAGATCAACTGTAAAGGGTAATTTTTCAATTAATTCATGCACTGTATTTGGAGAATCTGCATCATCTAATTCTAAGGATATGTTTGAAGAGTTTGGAATTTCTACAATTACAGAAAATTTCATAATTTACCCCTGATCTTTGAATTAAATAAAACCGTTGAAACGAGGGTTATTTGACATAATTTTTCAAATAAATCCTTTTCAGAATCTTCTAATCAAATGGACTGGAGATGATTCCATTGGAAATCATGAATACTAATGCCACAGGGATTCCAACTCCTATTATTATTCCAGTCAAAACTAAATGATCCTTATCCATACCACATCAAATTTTACTTTGATTCCAACTATCTTAACCCCTTATTAGTTCCAATCATTTCAGAAAACTCACTTTCACAGAGTCTATGTAGCTTATAGAGGAGGTATTTTGAATTAAATATCCCTTTTTTTAATTACATTTATGGAAATTCACGTATACGACACCTATGTCAAAGCTAAAGATGGTCATACCATGCACTTTGATGTAATTACTGGTGAAAAAGATCATGATAAAGCCATCACATATGGTAAAGAATGGTTACAATCCGTCGGTGAAGGAGAAGCAGAGATGACTACTAACGAATGTCAATTCTGCCATTCACAAGGAGCACCAGAGCCTGTAGAACAGGCAATTAAGGAGAAAGGCTACTTTATCCAAAAGATGGAAGGCTGTCCTTAATCATTTTTCCTTTTTCTTCAAAAACATATTTTTACATTAATTATAATCAGATAAGATATGCCTGATTCTAAATATTCAAAATGGACTGTAGAAGGTGAAAAGAAAACAAAATGGATTTGTGGATGCTTCCAAACAGCTGATAACTATTTCAAATTCTGTGATACTCACAATAAGACTTTGCAAAAAGCAATTCAAGCTCAGATTGACGAGTTGGATATGACACTAATTGTTGAAGATTAGATTGCAATAATTGCAACAAATGCAGATACAAATACGATTGCTATTGTATTTAGTAATTTGATTACTGTGTTGAGAGCTGGTCCTGCTGTGTCTTTGTAAGGGTCACCAATAATATCACCCACTACTGCAACTTTGTGAACCTCAGAGCCTTTCTCTCCTTTCATTTCAACAAGTTTCTTTGCATTATCCCATGCACCACCAGTGTTAGCTAAATGATATGCTAGTAAAATTCCAGTAACCAGTGAACCCATCAATAGTCCTGCTACGGCAGTTGGACCAAGTAAAACACCTAAAATGATTGGAGAAATAATTGCAACAAGTGCTGGTTTGTATAGTTCTTTGATTGATGCTACAGTGGCAATATCTACACATTTTGCATAGTCAGGTTTTGATTTTCCAGTAAGAATTCTTGCATCTGCTTTGAATTGACGTCTTACTTCATCAACCATTTTTCCTGCAGCCCTTGATACGCCATTAATCAGTTGACCTGTAATGATAAATGGAATCAAGCCACCGATAAGCAATCCAACAATAATTGCAGGATTAGTTAAACTGTAATCTAATGTACCTTCAAAGACATGTGATGCTTCGAATTGGAATGCTTGAATCATTGCCAATGCAGCTAGGGCAGCACTTGCAATTGCAAAGCCTTTGGTAACAGCCTTTGTGGTGTTTCCAACTGCATCAATTTCATCAGTAACTTTACGGTTTTCTTCGCCCATTCCTGTCATTTCAACAATACCTCCTGCATTATCTGCAATAGGTCCAAACGCATCAATACTAAGTACAATTCCTGCTAGACTCAACATTGCCATTGCAGTCAATGCAGTTCCAAAGATTCCGTAAAGAACTGGGTCAGCACCCTCAGGAGCTGCTGTAGATGCAATACTGTAAGAGACGATAATTGCAACAACTAGTGCAATCATAAATGGTCCAGTTGATTGCATTCCTTTGATAATTCCCATTAGTGTTAATGATGCATAGCCCCATTTTGCAGAGTCTGCAATTTCTTTTACAGGGCCTTTTTTGTAACTAGTATAATTGTCAGTAATTTTTTGAATCACTGGAACTAAAATGACTCCAATGACAGTAGTGCCAAACAGGGCATACGAAGTGACAGAGTCTCCGATAAATTGTGTAATGAAGATATAGTTTAATCCAATTGCAATTGCAGCTGAAACATAGAATGAACGATTCAGCGGCTTCATTACATCTGTGATATTTTTAGAACCAACAATAACAACACCAATAATTGATGCAATCATTCCAGATGAACCAATTAGAATAGGATAAAGGAAAAAGTTTGGTGCACCAATTAATGCTGCAATTAGTAGTGCTGCAAGAATTGTTACAATGTATGATTCGTAAACATCAGAACCCATTCCGGCTGCATCACCAACATTGTCTCCTACATTATCTGCAATAGTTGCAGGGTTTCTAGGATCATCTTCAGGAATATTTGCTTCTACTTTTCCTACCAAGTCAGCGCCCATATCTGCGGCTTTTGTGAAAATACCGCCACCAATTCTTATGAATAATGCAATTAGACTTGCACCAATTCCAACACCTGCAATTGTGATTGGGTCAGGATAAATTAGATAAAGTCCGGTAATTGCCAATAGAGCCATTGCTGGAACTGCTAGGCCAACTGTTGCCCCACCTCTAAATGCCATAGCAAATGTTTGTCCAAGACCACTACCACTTAGATTTGCAGCTCTAACTGCAGCCTTTACTGTAATTTTTAATGAGATAATTCCTGCAACTGCGGAAAGTGCTGCACCTACTGCAAATGCAATTCCGTTTGAAGGAGTAAGGAAAAAACCAATAATCAAAGTTAATGCTATTGCAACAGGAACAATAATTTTCATCTCTCTTTTTAGAAATGCAGATGCTCCTTCTTTGACTGCATTGGAAATATCCATCATTTCTTTTGTACCAGGTGGTTGTTTTGTAATCCATGCAACCAAGCCACCTGCAACTAAAAATGACGCAATACCTGCGATAAAGGGCAGAATTTCAGCTATTTCCATGTTATACTCGGTTGCCAAATCCTAGTAAATATAAATCAAATAGCAGAGGTCTTGTTTCTTTTTCTATAAGGAGGAAATGTTTTTCCTCTAAGTCCTTGCCTTACCAATTTGTTGAATCTTTTCCCATGGGCAAGATAAGGGAATCTCATATGGATCAGTTCATGAACAAGTGTATTCTCTAGAGTTTTTTCATCTGGAATTTTTCTCACATTTATGAAGACAAGATTATGCTGAAGATATGAAACTCCATAATACTTGTAAGCAGAAGTTCGTCTTCCTTCAGTCATTTCTTTTGGAGCATCTAAAACTTCCTTGGTGGTCAATAGAATTTGGGGTTCAGAAATTGAGAAACGATTAGAGTAAATGCCGACTTTTTCTAAAATTTGTAACCTAAGATCAGGATCGAGTTTCATAGCAATACATGATTAAATCTGCGTTTATCTTGAAATGTCAAATGTTGTGAGAAATTTGGTGTATTTTGATTCAATAAATAATGAATTAATAGGGTCAGAGGTTTTAGTAGAGTAATCACTAATCATACAGCCACCGTCTCATCACACCCCAGTTATTCCATTAAATCTAGTAGAGTTTGTGCTTTATTTCTAATTTCTGTAGTAATATTGACTATTACCAAGCCTTCATGTGGTTGACCATACAATACAACAGAGTTTTCAGGTGCATGAACACATACCGGAAGGACCAAAAGATCTTCTTCACCATTTACAAAAATTCTAACAGGAGAATTCATAGTGAATGCTTTTTTAATTAAAGAGATACTTTGAGTTGTGATTTCTGCTGGAGGATTATCAACATTAAGTTCAGTTGCATTTTGTAATTTAGGGGGAGTTCTTTTTTCTCGTTTTTCCTGTCCATCAATAATTTGTAATGATGGAATTAAATCAAAGTCAATCATTTTTTCAGTTGTTCTATCACCTACAGTTATTAGATACGAATTTTCTGGTAGATATTTTTGAATTTCATCTTTACTAGTTTTATTTTCAGGCACTAGTATTCCTAAGGGAATTTTCATTTGGTCCCTAAGAGAAGCAGGTAATTTCACAGAAATCAGAATTAGTTTGTACTTGCCTCTGCAGCAGTTTCTTCTCCAGAACTTTCAGATTCCATTTCTTCTTGAAGTTTTGCTGCAATAATACTACACTGTGCTGCAATATTTTTTGCACTAACTCTAAAGGCTTCTGCACTTGGAGAATCAGGATTTGTAATCATTATGGGTTTACCTAAATCAGAACCAGACATTATTCCAGAATTTAATGGGATTTCACCTAAGAAAGGCATGTTGAATCTTTCACTAATTTTCTTTGCTCCACCTTCACCAAAGATGTAGTGTTTATCATCACAGTTAGGACAAATAAAGTGACTCATGTTCTCAACAACACCAATAATTGGTACGTTAAGTTTTTCAAACATAGAGACAGCTTTTACAGCAACATCACTTGCTACATCTTGAGGAGTTGTGACAACAAGAATACCAGTAATTGGAATAGTTTGTGCTAGTGTTAATGGAATATCACCAGTTCCAGGTGGAAGATCTACTATCAAATAATCAAGTTCAGACCAATTAGTATCAACTAAAAATTGTTTTAAGATTCCAGAGATGATTGGACCACGATAAATTGCTGCTTGATTAGATTGATCTGCAAAGAAACCAAATGAAACCACTTTTAATCCGTTTGAATCAGCCGGTTGCAATTTATTATCTTCAACTTCCATAAATCCATCTTTCATTCCAAGCATTAATGGAATACTTGGACCATAGATATCAGCATCAAGCAAGCCAACTTTGGCTCCTGATTGTGATAATGCCAAAGCTAAGTTTAATGAAACAGTAGATTTTCCTACTCCACCTTTACCACTTGCAACACCAATAATATTTTTGACAGTTTTCATACCAGTGTCATCATCAAGTGAACGACCTTCCATGACTTTGGCAGTAACATTCATGTCAAAATTTTTCAAATCAGAAAGTTCAGCAATTGCTTTTCTGACATCATCTTCAATCTCGACATTAAATGGACATGCAGGAGTGGTCAGTTCTAAAGTGAATTTTAAATTACCATCGTTAAGTTCTAAATCTTTTATCATACCCATTGATACGATATCTTTTTTCAAG